>JBAUCP010000417.1:0-3972 GCA_049677625.1 Occallatibacter sp.
ACGCAGCAGTGGACACGACATTCGTCCAGTTTTATCCCACGCTGCTGCCCATCGCACAAAAGAAAGGCACGCTCAGCGCAAGTTTCTTAAAGGAAAGCACGGATGCAGCGCCAACCCGCTGACTCGCTAACTTGCTAACTCGCTGACTTGCTGATTCGCTGCCCCGCGGAAGATATGCCAGAAGGACACAAACGCCTTCAGCCGCACCACCTGAAAGAAATCGTTGGCGATGAAAAAGAATATCGTGGCCGCGGCCCACGCCACGTGCAGCGCGCCGCCGCCCAGCTCGTCAATGAATGGCAGCGGAGCCACGGAAAACACCATGGCCAGCACCACCAGCGCAATCTTCACAATGCCCATCACCAGGTTGATCTCAGCCAGCTTGCTGGTGAAGCCGATGCCCAGCCGCAGGCTGCGCCCAACGGCCGCAAGCGCGGAGCACCCTTCGAGCAGCACCAGCAATGGCGCTACGGCCAGCGTCCAGCTCACCAGCGCCCACGCTGAGAAGAACCCCAGCGAAAGAAAGATGGCCCACATCGCGTAGCCCAGCAGGTCGGGCTCGGCTGCGCCGGCAAGGTGCGTGGCCGCGGCCCACGCGATGCAGCGGAACCATCCCCAAAAGGCGAGCGCGAGCAGCGCAATCAACGCGGCCTGCAAAAAGATCATCGCCACAGGCCGGAAGCGGACGCCGCGCTCCATGCGCATGAGGATCAGGTTGCGGCCCAGCGCGGAGACCACGATCCACACCAGCGCGATAGCCGGCAACAGCCAGCGCAACACGGCAACGACGTGCGGCTCGTAGTAAGTCCACACGCCGGCAAGCTGCACCACGGCCACCCACGGATTTTGCGTGTCGAGGTTATTGAAGCCGGAAGCGTCGAGCGGATACGCAGCCAGAATCCGCTGCGCCTCATGCCAGCAGAGCCAGAAAATGGGAAGGCCCGCAAGCCAGCGCCAGCCAAGCTCGATGGCCACAAGCGAAGGCTGCCTGGCGACCCCGCTCATGTGTTCGACCAGCAGTTGCGTGCCACGCACCGGCGGCCGGGCCACGTGCACGGTTGCCTTGCCGCCAGCATCGGCCCCAGAATCCGGCCCAGAATCCGGCATGGAAATTCCCGTCACTTCACAACCAGGTTCACAGCCCTTCCGGGCACCACGATCACCTTGGCCACGGTCTTGCCGGCTGAGCGCGCTTTCACTTTTTCATCCCCCAACGCAGCCTTCTCGATAGCCTTCGCATCCGCATCGGCCGGCACCTGAACCACCGATATCAGCTTGCCGTTGATCTGTACCGGAATTTCGATCCGGTCTTCTTTTGCCAGCTCCGGATCGCTCTTGGGCCACGACGCGCGAAGCACACTGCCTGTTTCACCCAGCATCTCCCACAGCTCGGCAGACAGGTAAGGCGCAAACGGAGCCAGCAGCAGCACCAGGTTGCGCAGCAGCTCACGCACTACCGGCGCAGGAACCTCGCCCGAGGCGAGCTGCGCGTCCGCGGCCTGCATCTCGTTCACCAGTTCCATGATGGCGGCCACACAGGTGTTGAAGTGCCAGCGGCCTTCAAAGTCCTGCGTGATTTTGGCGATGGTCTGATGCAGCTTGCGCTGCAGCTTCAGCGCGACGCCGCTGCTGGGTGCCCCATCCTTCGAGCGTTCTTTGCTCGAAGGGTGGGAATCCACAAACTCACCCCGTGCAAACGCCGAGTGTTTTTCGACCAGCCGCCACACACGCGCCAGGAAGCGGCTCACGCCGGCCACGCCATCTTCCTGCCAGTCCAGGTCGCGGTCAGGCGGCGCGGCGAACAGCGCATACATGCGCGTGGCGTCGGCGCCGTAGCGGGCCACCATGTCGTCGGGCGAAATCACGTTGCCTTTCGACTTGGACATCTTCGCGCCGTCCTTGATAACCATGCCCTGCGTGAAAAGCCGCTGCGCCGGCTCGTCGTTCCTGATCATGCCCAGGTCGCGCATCACCTTGGTCCAGAAGCGCGAGTAGATCAGGTGCAGGATGGCGTGCTCCACGCCGCCGATGTACTGGTCGATGGGAAACCAGTACTGCGCAACCGTCGGGTCGAACGGCGCATAGTCGTTCTTCGCGTCCGCGTAGCGGTAGAAGTACCAGCTCGAATCGACAAACGTGTCCATCGTGTCGGTCTCGCGCTTCGCGGGTCCTCCGCACTTGGGACAGGTGACGTTGACGAACTCCGGCACGCGGGAAAGCGGCGAGCCGCCCTGTTGGGTGATCTCGATCTTTTCGGGCAGCAGAACCGGCAGCTTCTCGTACGGCACCGGAACCAGGCCGTCGCGCTCGCAGTGGATCATGGGAATCGGCGTGCCCCAGTAGCGTTGCCTGCTCACGCCCCAGTCCTTCAGGCGGAAGGTCACCGTTGCTTCACCGAATGCACCGCGTACGGCAGCCTCTTGGAGTAGCCTTTGGGCCTGGATGCAGCTCATGCCGTTGTACTCGCCCGAGTTCACCAGCACGCCGTCTTCCACGGTAAAGGGCAGCTCCGGCTCTTCGGCTTTGGGATCGGCAGGCGCAATCACGCGGCGAATCGGAATCGCGTATTTCTTGGCGAACTCGAAGTCGCGCTCATCGTGGCCGGGCACACTCATGATGGCGCCGGTGCCGTAGTCCATCAGCACATAGTTGGCCACCCAGATGGGTACCTGCTCGCCGTTGTACGGATTGATGGCGAAGTGGCCGGTAGGAATACCGTGCTTCTCGATCGCGCCGATGTCTCCGTCTTCCTTTGCCCTCTTCTGCTCGTCGATGAGCCCTGCAACCTGGTTCTTCAACCCCGCATCAGCCGCGGCCAACATGGTGACCACCGGATGCTCGGGCGCCAGTTGCACGCTGGTCGCGCCAAAGATCGTGTCCACGCGCGTAGTAAAAACACGAATGCGCGTTTTTCCTGTTCCCTGTTCCCTGTTCCCTATTCCCTGGTCGACTTCTTCCTGCAGAAAAAAATCAACCTCTGTCCCCTCGCTGCGGCCGATCCAGTTGCGCTGCATGGTGCGCACTTTTTCCGGCCAGCCGTCAAGTTTGTCGAGCCAGTCCAGCAACTCCTGCGCATAGGCGGTGATGCGGAAGAACCACTGCTCCAGGTCGCGCTGCTCCACCAATGTGTCTTCATGCCGCCAGCAGCAGCCGTTGACCACCTGCTCGTTGGCCAGCACCGTAGCGCACTCCGGGCACCAGTTCACCTTGCTCTTCTTGCGGTAAACCAGGCCTTTCTCATACATGCGCAGAAAGAACCACTGGTTCCAGCGGTAGTAGTCGGGCAGGCAGGTGGTCACCTCCGTGGCCCAGTCGTAGCTGAAGCCGATGCG
Source organism: Occallatibacter sp. (assembly GCA_049677625.1). GTDB lineage: Bacteria > Acidobacteriota > Terriglobia > Terriglobales > Acidobacteriaceae > Telmatobacter. The sequence continues at coordinate 3,333 of JBAUCP010000417.1, forward strand.
CTGCATCTGCTGCTTCATGGCGGCGACGTTGCTCAGCGTCCACTCGCGCGGAGGCGTGTTGTTCTTGAGCGCTGCGTTCTCGGCCGGCAGCCCGAAGGCGTCCCACCCCATCGGATGCAGCACGTTATAGCCGCGCATCCACATGTGGCGCGCCAGCGCATCGCCAATCGAGTAGTTGCGCACGTGGCCCATGTGGAGCTGGCCGCTGGGGTAAGGCAGCATCTCCAGCACGTAATATTTCGGTTTGCCGCTCGAAACCGGGGCCCCCGTGGACAGGTCTTTGTCCACGGGGTGAAAGGCGGGCTCCGCCGCATACAGCTTCGGGTCCGCAGCCCAGCGCAGCTGCCACTTGGGCTCAATTGCCGCCGGATCGTAACGCAGTTCTTTCTCTTCTGACATGACCTTTTAGTGTAAATGGCGAGGCGGTACTGCTCACGGCAGCAGCGATTTCAACCACTTCGGCGTTGGCGGATGAACCGACAAAGCTCGCTCTTCAACAAGGGCCACTAGCCGATATGGATGTAGCAAATCGCTGTTGTCATACACTCTCACATTCGAGAGTTCGGCCAAGGCGCGCTTCAGGTTCGCCATCACACGTTGATATCGGTTCTTGAGCTTCTCATTCGGTACGTCGTGACCA
>JBAUCP010000418.1:0-8418 GCA_049677625.1 Occallatibacter sp.
GGTGCCCAGAAGGCCCAACGATCGGTCCCGCGTTTGCCCCAGTACGAGAGATCTATAACATTGACTCCGGCCGCCCCCATCGCTCTCAATGCAAAATCGCGATTGACCTGTTGTTCGGACCACCCGAGATGGCGCGCATCTGTTGGGTGAAGGGTGTAAATTTCGTCATTAGGACTGGGAGAAATCGACTCATAAAAAATCTGATCGCCGAACTTCCAATTCCCGGCGAAGAAATACACGCTCTTAACGGCTCTGCTCTCGAAACCGGGATTTGCCAGAAGTCCCCAGAGAGGCGAGGATCCACCCAGAGAATTTGGTTGACCGGCGCTGTGCGCTTGCGCGCCGGGTTGAGTAGGCCAATTGATACGCGACCAGATAATCGAGCCGCGTTGAAACTGGCTGCTTTCCCAGGTCAAATCCGGTGTCTGGTATTCGTCGCTCGTCGGGTATCCCAGAGAACTCCGCTCCCACCCAAGTCCGGCCCACGCATCGCGGATGGCGCCATGCACTTCGTGAGCGCCCGTCTGCGGCGTCCAGTAGATCGAACTATCGCCGCTATTCTGGATATTGTGAAAGTGATTGAAGCGACCCACACCGTCCGGGGTACCGCTCTCGTCTGTGGTCGGATACCCGAAATTCTCCCAACCGAGAGTGGCCCATTTTACGTGGATAGAGCCATGCACCTCATGGGCGTCCGTCTGCGGCGTCCAGTAGATTGAACTATCGCCGCTGTTCTGGATATTGTGAAAGTGATTGAAGCGTCCCACACCGTCCGGGGTACCGCTCTCGTCTGTGGTCGGATACCCGAAATTTTCCCAGCCGAGGCTAGCCCATTTTGTGTGGATGGCTCCGTGCACCTCGTGCGCGCCTGTCTGCGGTGTCCAATAGATGGAGCCGAACTGATAGTGTTCGAATCTGCCGACGCCGTCTGGCGTAGAACTCTCGGGCCCAGTCGGAGCCCCGAGGAATCCGGTTGGACCTCCGAGGGCATTGTATTTATCGCTGATAGCGCTCACTCAATCCTCGTGGCACGAGAGCAAGCCAGAAAGTGCCGTCGCGGTCGGTCTCACATTCGATGCAGAGTATAAGGTGTATCCACGGTGAATGCAACGTCAGTGACTTCCTAAAAGGTCCAGAACAACGGTCCGATCAGGCCTAGCCATCTCCAGTAAATCGGTAAGTCACTCATTGAGTTCAAATCGCCAATGAAATGTCTTCAAGTGTTTGCGCACGTGTTCGCTTCACATGGACCAAGAACCGGCATCCCGGACGAAGACCCCCGAACTCTCTTGCGGGCTTGCTAACCAAACATGGGAGGTCCCCCGGCTCTGCCGGGGCGGCAGTCGAAGTTCGACATTTCCGGGAGTCCATCCAAGAAACTCCAGAACGAGAGGCTGCCATGCGTTCGGAAAACAAGCCTCCTGCGTCGGTGGATTTGTATGCTACCGTCGGTGTTTGGATTGAGCTGAGTGCGGAATTCAGATTCCGAGCGCGCCCAGTATAATCTCGAAGGCGATAAAGATCGTTTGGATATATCGTGTCTTGCGCGTTCGGACTGGATTGATCGAGGGGGGGGTAGATTGCGCTCCTTAGTATGCGCTGCATTGCTTGTCGGAAGCGCCTTGGATGTGGCGGTCGTGGCCACCTCCCAGCAGTCTAAGGTGAGCGTCCAAGAAGGTGTGCAGCAGGGAAATCAAACCGTGACGCCGGCGCAGAGGGCAGCTGCAACACGCGCGTTTCTCGGACTTGGAGCCGAGCCGGACAAGGCCGCAGCTGAACGAGGCGCGCCGCTTTTCGCGCAGAACTGCGCGTTCTGCCACGGGCAAAAAGCTCATGGAGCGACCGGGCCAAACCTGATTACTTCCGACGTGGTTCTCGCCGATGACCATGGAGAGCACTTGATGCCATTCCTCAGGAAAGGAATTCCGGAAAAGGGCATGCCGGCCTTCGCGACGATGTCCGAACGGCAGCTAACGGATATTGCCGAGTTCCTGCACCTCCAGGTGGAGGATGTAGCGAATCGGGGGACCTACCAGGTGTTGAACATTCTGGTTGGAAATGCGACAGAAGGTAAGGCATATGTCGAGAGTCATTGCATGTCATGCCACACGGCGGAGACCTTTGCGCACATCGCGAGCAAGTACCGCTCACCGGAGCAACTGCAACGCAACTGGATTTGGCCGGAGCACGACGGGGCTATCACAGCGGAGGTGAAAACAGCGAGAGGCACGATTTCCGGCAGGGTAACCCAGATAAGCGATTTTTGGATCAGGATGGTGACGGAATCGGGCGAGGCGAAGACCATCGAGCGGAAGCCCGGCGTTGAGGTGCAGATTACCAATCCTCTTGCCGCGCACGAGCAAATTGTGATGACACTGGGAAACGATGATATGCACAGCGTAACCGCCTATATCGAGACGTTGAAATGAAGTTGGTTGCCGGACTCTGCATAATGGTCGCGGCGATCGCCGTGGTGGGCACGTCACTTCGCGCGCAGGTTGTGCCGCTTGATCCCGATTCGATCGGGAAAGCGCCGGTGACGAACTGGACCACGTTCAACGGCGACTACAGCGGCGAGCGTTACAGTACGCTGACGCAGATAGACCCCGCGAATTTGAGCCAGCTCTCGCTGCAATGGGTGTACCGAATCTCGAACGTTGGAGCGCAGCGCGGCGCGCCCGTTCCGACCATCAAATGCACGCCACTCGAAGTGAATGGCGTGTTGTACATGACAATTCCGGATCATGTGTGGGCCCTGGATGCCCGGACCGGCAAAGAGTTGTGGCACTACGACTGGGTGGATCATGGCGGGCACCTGGTGGGACAACGAGGTGTCGCGATCTGGAAGAGCACCGTGTTCTTCCAGACCCCTGATAACTGGCTGATCGCGCTCGATGCGCGCACGGGAAAGGAAGTGTGGAAGAAGCACTACGCCGATGCACGGAAACAGTATTTCTCCACCTCGGCGCCGCTCATTGTGAAGAATCACTTGATTGTGGGGGTGGGTGGGGACGCGATGGACATGCCTGGCTTTCTCGACTCTTTCGACCCCGAGACAGGAGATCTGCAGTGGACGTGGTGGTCGACCCCGCGCAAAGGGGATCCGGCATTGGCCACGTGGCCGAACGAGACAGCATCGGAGCACGGCGGCGGGATGACGTGGATGCCAGGGACCTACGATCCGGCACTCAACCTGCTCTACTGGCCGACGGGAAACACGAATCCCGTGTTTGCGGGGCAAGGCAGGCCAGGCGCGAATCTGTGGACCGAATCGATTGTTGCGCTCGACGTGGATACCGGGAGGTTGAAGTGGTACTTCCAGGTATCACCGCACGATACGCACGATTTCGACAACACCACAGCTCCGATTCTGTTTGATCGCAATGTAGATGGAAAGCCGGAAAAGTTGATGGCCCAGGCCGCGCGCAATGGGTTCTTTGTGACGCTGGACCGTGTGACGGGCAAGCACCTGGTGGTGAAGCCGTATGTTCCGCTCGATTATTCGTCGGGGTTCTCGCCAAACGGCGAGCCAATTCCGATTCCTGACAAGGACCCGTCAGTGGGCGGCTCGATCAACATCGTTAACGCGTCGAACTGGCCCGCTCCTTCATACAGCCCGAAGACCGGACTGGTCTATGTAAACTCCGTAGAAGGCAAGGCGATTTATTACCTGACCGATGATAGCGACAAGCCTTCAGGCTACGGTGGGACGGGCGCCGGGATTGGGCGTCAAGTGAGAGTGCTGCAGGCAATCGATCCACTCACGGGGAATGCTGTGTGGAAGCACGCGTATCCCAATCTGAACGATGCGCCGAGCACGGTGGGGCCGAGCGTCCTGACAACGGCAAGCAATCTACTCATCTCTGGCGACGACCAGAAGAACGTGATCATCTTCAGCGCCGATGAGGGACAGATATTATGGCATCACGAACTGAACGCCAACGAATCAGGCGGCATCGTCACTTATCTGCTGGATGGGAAGCAGTACATCGTATTCGGCGCAGGTGAGAGCCTGTACGCGTGGAGCCTTGGCAGATGAAGCCGAGCCGTACGCGCTATGGTGTCGTGCTGCTTGCGGTTGGGCTTGCGGTGTTGTCTTACGTCCAGCGAGTGGCGATTTCAGGTGCGGCCGGGCCGATCTCGCACGATTTGCACCTCTCGAAGCAACAGATGGGGCTGGTCTTCGGCGCCTTTGGACTGGCCTATGCGCTCTTCGAGATTCCCATGGGGCTGCTGGGCGACCGGTTTGGTCCGCGGCGCGCGCTGGCCCAGATCGTGCTAGCCTGGTCTGCGTTTACGGCATTGACGGGCGCGGCATGGGATGCAACCTCGCTGATAGCCATCCGGTTCCTGTTTGGAGCCGGCGAAGCGGGATGCTTTCCGAACCTGACACGCATGCTGAGCGCGTGGCTGCCGACGCGCGAGCGAGTGACAGCACAATCCCTGATGTGGGCCTGCGCTCGTTGGGGAGGCGCGGCGACACCGCCGTTAACTCTGCTGTGCATTACGTGGTTCGGCTGGCGGCGAGCCTTTGTAGGCTTCGCGCTGCTGGGCCTGGTGTGGTGCATCGTGTTCCTCGCATGGTTCAGGGATGATCCTGCAAACCATCGTGGGGTAAACCCGGCTGAACGGGAGATGCTGCACGTATCGCGAATGCTTACGACGCATGTGGCCGGACAAAACTGGATTTCACTGTTGTTGACGAGGCAGGTTGCAGCGCTCCTGCTGCAATACTTCTGCCTTTCGTATGTCTGGTATTTCTACATCACGTGGCTGCCGACCTATTTGCGTGAAGGATGGGGGCAGTCGGCCCAGCGCACGGCCGCGCTCGCAGTATTGCCGCTTCTGTTCGGCGGATTTGGCTCGCTTACGGCAGGCATGGCGTCGCGGCGGCTGCCGAGGCGGGCGATTGCGTTTGGCGGCTTTTTTGCGACAGCTCTTCTGCTGTTCGCGTGCACGCGGATACATGAGGTAGTGCCGGCGATGCTGGTGATGGGCCTGGCCAGCTTTGCCAGCGACTTGACGATGCCGATTTCCTGGGACACCTGCGTGGAGATCGGCGGAGCCTATACGGCGACCGTCGCGGCTGCGATGAACATGCTGGGAAACCTGGGTGGATTCGTTGCGCCCGTGATTGGCGGAGTCATTCTACAGCGGGTTGGAACCGGGCTTGGAGCGTGGAATCTGCTGATCTATTCCATGGTGGGAGCGTCGACTGTTTCCGCAGTATGCTGGCTGTATCTTGATCCGGAGTCGGCAGCGCGTGACAGGGAGCGTCAACTGAGGTCAGCATCGGCCATCAGTTCGAATCCAACGTCTTTGTGAGCCAAGCGGAGAAGCGAAAGCGGTAGGAGGAGGAGAAGCGATCGATGGAGATCAATCTGAAGGGCCGGACCGCAGTCATTACCGGAGCAAGCCGCGGGTTGGGCGAGGCGATGGCGAAGGCGTTGGCCGCCGAGGGCGCGCAGATCGCCCTGGTGGCGCGCGACCGTACTCGCCTGGAGCGGGTGCGCGACGATATTGCCGCAAATGGAGCGGTGGCCGAAGTGTTTGTGGCCGACGTGACGCGCGAGGACGATGTCGCAAGGGTGGCCGAAGAGATCAAGACGCGGTTTGGCAGTGCGCAAATCCTGATCAACAACGCCGGAACCAACGTGCGGAAGAATCTGGTGGATTTCACGCTGGAAGAGTTCCGCAGCGTGCTCGATGCAAGTCTGATCTCGACCTTTCTCATGTCCAGGGCATTGGTTCCGGGAATGAAAGGTGCAGGATATGGCCGCATTATCAACATGACCTCGATCATGAGCCATGTTTCCCTCGCCGGGCGCACGGCCTATAGCTCGGCGAAGGCCGCGCTGCTGGGGTTCACGCGAGCGCTGGCTTTGGAACTGGCTGCGGAGGGAATCACTGTGAACGGGATCAGTCCGGGACCCATTGGGACCGACATGAATCTCGCGCTGGTGAATAGCCCCGAACTGAACGCGCAGTTCGTGGCCAATATACCTCTAGCGCGGTGGGGCAAGGTGGAGGAGATAGGCGCACTTGCCTGCTACTTGTGCTCCGATGCAGCGGGCTTCATTACGGGGACCGACATACTGATCGATGGCGGCTGGACGGCGCGTTGACCGCGGATAATCCGGATTCAGAAAACGCTATTGCAGTGCGCCGGCCGGTCTGGGGCTCTGTGAAGGCGGCGGGACGTAATCGATCAGAGTATCCGCGGGTTTATGAGCCGCCCAGGCGATGCCGCGAAGCAGCATCTGCTGAATCTGATAGTTTGCGAAATTGGCATATTCGTGTCCCTGCATCCACACAAAGGCGCGCGCGGGCTTTCCACCGGTGGCCGTATGTTCATAGGTCCAGATCTGCGGAACGACTTCACCCTTGTGAGCGCCCGCGCTCGGCGTCCCAGGGATGACCGTTGTAGCGAGTACACGGACGCCCGGATCGTGCGCCCAAGTGATGCTGTAGAAAGCTTCGTCGAAGATGGTGAAATTCGACATCCCTTTCATGATCGGATCGGCAGAATCCACGACTGTGTATGGGATGGGCGCTCCGAGAGTATAGTTGACCTCGCCGTGCTTCTTGGCTCCGCCGACCAGGGTGGCAAAGTACGCCGGATCCGGGCCGCAGAGTGAATCGTGCAGGCTGACCAGCCCCCCGCCCCGCTTGATGTAGTCTTCAATGACAAGCTTCTCTGCATCGGTGAGGTATCCGGCGTCACCTTTGTAAATAATGACGACATCGGTGTGCTCAAGGTCGGCAGCGGACGGCGCGTGCAAAGCACCGTCGACGACTGCACCATGCTCCGAGAGCAACTTGCTCCAGTCAGCCAGAAACTGTGGATAGTCATGCTGGCCGGCTAAGTGAGATTTCAGCCCCGCCCAGATATAAATGTGCATACCGTTCGGATTCTGGCCCCATGGTTTAGGGACCGTGGATTCTGACGAAACTGCCGATTGCCCAGCGGCCTGAAGCGCGAGCAAGGGGACGATAACAAGAAGAACGAAAGCGTGAAGCGCACAGGTCCTTTGTACTGTGCCGCGATGCTGCGCCAATGATAACTTATGCTGCTGGCCCGTCTGGATTCTCAAAGTTTGCCATCCTTGCGAGGAACACACCTATTGTTTTTGACCGCCTGATTTGTTTTGACCGTCTGATCGGGGAAATGCGTTGGAAAGATAAGACTGAATCATCTCCAACTCGGCGGGGCTGGCTTCGGCGCCTTTTGCGGACATGGTCTGCACAACATTGGTCCATTCCTGCGGAGTCAGGTGTTGGCTGGTCACAACGTCCAGGTCGTGACAGGTGGAGCAGGCGCGGATGGTGACATCGCGGCCTGGCCCTGCAGGCAGCAAAGCGGCCTGCCTGCTGAGTATCGCTTTCCACTTCGGGTCCTGGTTCAAAAGCATCGCTGGAAGCGGGGTGGGTGACGGCTGAGATGACGTGGGATTAGGGCTTGCCTGAACAACGGTTGGTCCGCCACTCGCGCCGTCATCGAGCTTGAATGCGATGAGTTCGTCGCTGAGTAGCGGCGCACGCAGCAACCCTCCGCCCGTTGCGACACTTGCGACGTACTGCGTTCCATGTTCGTCCGCGTAAGTGATCGGAATCGACTCGGCGGATGCGGGCAGATGATAGGTCCATACTTCCTGTCCCGTTTTTGTATCGAAGGCCCGCAAGCGCGCGTCGTCCGTCGCGCCGATAAATGTCAGCCCGCCTGCGGTGACGGAGGGTCCACCTAAGCCGGGACGGCCGGTGCGTTGTTTTCCGGCGGGAAAGCTGTCGGTTACACCCAGGGTCGACCGCCAGGCAATCTCACCGCTGTTCACGTCGATGGCCACGAGCTCTCCCCAGGGCGGCGCTGTGCATGGAAGGCGTTTCTCAGGATCCCAGAAACGCGCATATCCTGCGAACTGGCCCGAATTTGTGTAGCCGCCAACCTCGTCTGGCACGATGCGCATCGGCTGGCCCAGATTGTTGACATTCACGACGAAGAGGCCGAGCGTGGGATCGAATGCGCCACCAGCGTAGTTCACACCACCGTGTGTTCCGGGCATGTTCAATGAATAGCGATTGAATGCCGGAGGCGTATAAGGCCGCTGCGCCAGCAGCATGCGGTTATCCTCCACATAAGCCTTGCACCATGCCGTGTGTTCCGGCAGGTCGTCGTACAACTGCACGCTCATCGGGGCGAGCGGTTCGGGCTTCACGGGAAAAGGCTGCGTGGGGGAGGCATGTTCGCCGGGAACGTCACTCGGGGGCACAGGCTTTTCCACAACCGGAAACAGCGGCTTTCCCGTGACCCGATCGAGTACGAATAGGAGCCCGGTCTTGTTGACGATGACCACGGCGGGAATCGTTTTGCCGTCGCGATGGACATCGACGAGGGTGGGAGGCGCCTCGGTATCGTAGTCC
>JBAUCP010000419.1:0-2974 GCA_049677625.1 Occallatibacter sp.
GAGAATTTGCAGGTGATTCAGGTTTCAAACTACGAATCCGAGCCGACAGAAGCCGCCCGGCTTACCTTTTTGCATCGAATGCTGGACCCTGCCGCAGCAGCCAAAATTGTCCGCGTTGGTGAGGTGGTTCCGGACTTCGTCCTGACCGACCAGGCGCAACAAGTGACACATCTCTCGCAATTCAGAGGCAAGGTGGTGGCGCTCACCTTCACTTATTCCCGCTGCCCCAACCCGAATTACTGTTTCCGCTTGTCGAACAACCTGTCACGCCTGGAGCGGCGATTCCGCTCCTCCGCCGGGAGAGATCTGATCCTGATAACAATCGTGATCGCCCCCGATCAGGACCGCGGGAAAGCATTGGAAGAGTATGCTGACACGTGGAAGGCAGATCCTGCACTATGGCGGTTCCTAACCGGATCGCTCGCGGATGTTCGCGCTGTGGCGGAACTGTTTGGAGCGGATTTCTGGGATGACGACGGGTATCTGACGCATACCTTTCACACTGCAGTGATCGACCGGGATGGAAACCTGGCGGCGAATCTGGAAGGAAACCAGTTTACTGCGGAACAACTCGGCGATCTGGTGGAAACCGTCATGCAGCGGCCGGTCCATCACGCATCCGTATCTTCTGCGCACAAGGTGCAGTAAGTGTCAGGAACCTGGTGAACCTTGTAGCCGCCGCCTTGATCTGCTGGAGACAGACAATCACTATTTACGGATAAGTTCTTAAGAGAGAGCACTTATTGATGCGCGCTCCCAAAAGTTATTGAAGGTAACCAGCCAGCTTCAGAACGTAAGCATAGTTTCCGGGCAGATGCCCCGGCAGCGTCACCTGCAGATTGTCGCCCGCCGCCGTTGTGCCCAGAGGAGTCGCGTCGCCCAGCATCGTCACCTGAACACCGGGCCGAGGAGGCACACCCTCAATCGTCGCTGTCTTCGCCTTCGGAGCGCCCAAAATCGTAATGTAGAGATCGCCTCCCTTCCGGGTGAAGCGGAGATCGTCTCCCTCGGCAGTTTTGCCATCGGCGCGCTCCCAGGGCAACGTATCGTAGATCGCATCGCCGTTCTGCCTGAGCCAGGCGCCGAGCGCCTTCAACCTCTCCATCTGCACCGGAGGAATCGTCCCGTCGGCTTCGGGGCCCACATCCAGCAGCAAGTTGCCGTTCTTGCTCACAATGTCGACCAACAGCGCGATCAGATCGGCGGGAGCAATGGTTTCCGCTTCCCCTTCGGCGCGGTTATAGCCGAACGACCGCCCCAAACCGCGGCACTCTTCCCACTTCTTCGCGGCGATCTTGTCAAGCTTCTGATACTCGGGCGAAGTATAATCCGAGTGCTCGATTCCGAAGCGATCGTCGATGACCCCATCCGGCACGGCGTTATAGTAGTCCGCTTCAACCTGCATGGGCCGGCCCGTCTTCGGCCAGTCGATGTCGTTCCACAAAACCGCCGGGTGATAGCGGTCGATCAGCTCGTGAATCTGCGCGAAGGCGTAGTCGCCGTAAGCCTGACTTTCCGGCTTAACCGTCTCGTAGTCCTGGGCCGTTTCGATGGGACCGGAGTTGAAGGTCCAGTCGTAGCCTCCGGAGTAATAAAGTCCCATCTTCAATCCCTCATTACGCACGGCGGTGGTCAGCTCGCCCACTATGTCGCGCTCTGCGTGCCGCTCGCTTTGGGGAATTGAGGGATTCGGATTTACCGTCGCACTCGGCCAGAGCGTGAATCCTTCGTGGTGCTTTGTCGTCAACACCACGTATCGGGCCCCTGCGTCGCGGAAGATCTTCGCCCATTCGTCCGGATTCCACTTTTTCGATTCGCGGTTGAAGATGGGGGCAAAGTCGTAATAACTGAAATTAGCGCCGAAATGCTCTCTTTGATAAGCCTGTGTTGGGGAGCCTGGAATTCGCATGACGTTCAGATACCACTCAGCGTAGGGGTTGTACTTGATGTAGTCGGCACTCGTAAAATCGTGGTCGGGATGCGACAGCGGCGCCCAGCCCGGCACCGAGTACAGGCCGTAGTGGATGAAGATCCCCAACTTCGCCCCCGCATACCACTGCGGCAGCGGGTGAGTGTCCAGCGACGCAAGCGTCGGCTCGTACTTCGTAGTCGCTTGCGCGGGGCAAGGTGTGCAGGACGGCATCAAAAACGCAACCAAGATCAAGAACAGTCCGACTTGCCGGATCATTGCCAACTCTCCTTTAGCGCTTTTCCCGTGGCAGCGCTCGCCACATGGCATCATAACCACACGTAACGCTCATGCCAAAACTTATCGTGCCAGCGATTTTCTGCTGCACATCGATTTGCCATCCCACCTCAACAGGCCTGTATAGAGCATTTTCGATCCACATGTTGACGTTTCGACCGCATCGAAGGTGACATTTTCTTGAGGAAAATGCCACTTTGCTGTGTGCCTTCTGTAAAGATCTGGATCGAAAATGCTGTAGTGGAAACAGACCCGTCCGCCTAAGCCTTTTCAAGTTTAGTCGAACGTATTCGACGCATTTCCAAATGGAGGATGGCCGACGAGCGCCGAGTTGTAGTTGTGCAGTGCGGGAAGCTTTCGTTCGGGAACAAAGCGATCCCATTCAGTGACCGGCTCAGCTTCGGGCAAAGCGGTTTCGGTTGCAAAATGAATGGTCGCGATCTGTTGCGGCCGGAGGTCGATTGTGTAGGTTTCGGATTTAGTCAGGGCGGATTGTTCGCGTCCAATCAAGTCAGTGACCGCTGCCCGCTTATGAGGCAGCATAAGCTTAACGCTTGCTTTTGCTGAGCGCCCCAGACACTCGACCATTCGAACCTCGATGTGATCGGTCTCGCAACGTAATGCTTCCACGATCACGTTGTCAGAAGTCTCGAGGATGGAACGCGGTTCCTGGGCGGCGCAATTTTCAACCGCGATTGGAGGGCAGTTGTATTCCCAGGCCATGTGCGGAACGCGAGCCTCGTCCCACGGTTGTTCATGAGGGTAGAC
>JBAUCP010000420.1:0-17121 GCA_049677625.1 Occallatibacter sp.
AGAGAAGCGTATACCTCCAAGGGTATCGCGAATCCAAGCTCCCTGTCACGGTGTGGTTTTTCGCGGGTTGCGGAACTGTCCAAGATTCGGCACTCCTTGAAACGGACCAGCCTCGCGCACCGTGTGCTCTCGCCAGTCTTGCCATGGCAATGCGGCAAAGCGTAGCCTTGCTGCATCGGCTGCAACCCTTGCTCCGGCCAGTCGATACAGACGCAGTGACAGACGCGGTGAAAATCGAGGCAAACCGCCTATGAGTGAAAACGTACAGCACGCAAATGGTCTTTCCGCTGACGGCTACCGCGGTTATGCCGGCCTTCCACCGCTGGTGGGCCTGCTGACCATGGGCGACGCTACAACCACCGGCCTCACCGTGACCGAATCGGTCAATCGCATCAAGCGCATTCACTGGGCTCTCAGGCGATTGCACCAGATCTTCATCGCACGCATTCCGGCCACTGCAATCTACGAATTGAAGATGGCCTTCAGTCTGCATGCGCACTACTGCGCCGAACACGTCGATGCGTTGGCAAAACGCGTGCGTGAGATGCGCCAGCCGCCCCACGGCCTCGAAGTCTCTCCGGATGTGATGCTCGATGCCTTCTTCGATGAGATCCTCGCCGCGCCGTCGACGGAAGGGCTTCTCTTTGGCCTTTACGAAAAAGCGATACCAGCGGTCACGCATGCGCTGGAGCATTTGATCCGCGATACAAACCGGCTCTTCGATCACCCGACACATCGCGTCTGCCGCTTCGCTCTGGTCGAATTTAAAGATGTGCAGGAGTATGGCGCGGAAGCAGTGCGCTGCCTCGTGAAGGATGCGGACCGTTCCGCGCTTGGCGAATGGCCTGCAACCCTCGACAAAATGCTTGCAGCCGCCGGCAATCTGGACGGAATCGCTCCAAAAACCGGCGAAAGCGTGAATCGCCTCTATTCGCAGCAACCCTATCGATACGATCCTGCGCCGAGACGCGACGAGCGCTTTAAAGACCCATACAACATGGGCGTGAATGCCGAGGCCCTGCTCTTCGATCCCGAGGTCAAGCCGCTGCCCAAAACCATCATGCTCTACTTCAAGCGCATGCGCGAGATCGATGTGCCCGAGATGATGTCGAGCATCCTGGTTGAAACCACTGGCAAGCCGTGGGAGTATTACCGCGATATGACGCGCCAGCTCTGGGACGAGGCCCGCCATGCGATGATGGGCGAGGTCGGGTTCGTATCGCTCGGCGTCGACTGGACTGAAATTCCCTTCAATTTCACGTGGTCGCTCGGCCTGAATACCATGCTGACGCCAATCGAACGGCATGCTGTTCTCTTCACCATCGAGCAGGGCCTGATGCCGCGCAAAAACGGAAAAGAGCACGAGTGGGAGGTTGGCGTGGCCACGGCCGATCCGCTCACCGCGCGCATTCAGGACTATGATTGGGCCGATGAAGTGCTCCACGCACGCATTGGCAAAGACTGGCTGGTGCCGCAGATCGGCACGCAGGTTGAGGCGATGGCCTATGGCGACCGCGCGTGGTCGAAGATCCTTGTTGATTGGAAAAAGTGGAAAGAGGACGGCCTCACGGAACATCGCAACTGGTGGCCTGAAGTCTATCGCGCCGCATGCCGCCACTGGGGCACGGAGCCGGACGCGGCGCTACTCGCCTACAGCACCACCTACGAAAATTCGCGCGCGGACCTGAAGGAAGTGGCAACGTATTGATCGAGAGAAAGAGGCTCCATGGCCTTTGCGCGAGTAGTGGCCTACGCCGTGACCGTGTTCCTGTGCGGAATCGGGCTCATCCTGCTTCTCAAGCCCGAGCTGGCCACCGGTCCGCGCGGGCTGCCGCTGCTCAAAGGCGAATCGAAGCCCATGATGGCCGTGCTGGCTGCCCGCGAAATCGTGCTGGGCCTGCTCGCCGGCGGCCTGGCTTACACCGGAAACTTCCACGGCCTTCTGCTCGCCTTTCTGGTTGCGCTGATCATCACCGTCATCGACGCCGTCGCCCTCTTCAAGACCAAATCCATCTTCGGATTCATCGTCAACGGCCTGGTCGGCCTGCTGCTCCTCGTCTCCGTCTTCAAGCTGTGGCAAGATCTGGGCAGCTTTTGACCGCGCCTCCCGTGGCCCGCGACGCCCCCGGCCCCGATCATTTATGGTGAGTTCGTTCGCATTATGATTCTCGCCCTCCCAACCCTGGCCGAGCCGCGGCACTTCTCCATTGCAGAAAAATTGCTCTTCATTGTGCTGGCCGCGGCCTCAGCCTGGGGGTTCTGGCGCCGCTTCGGCGTTGTACTCAACAAGATTCTGCAATCGAAGAAGGACGCGGATTTTCATCTCTTCCCTCTCGGCAGGCGCGTGTGGGATTTCTTCTGGGAGGTGATGTGCCAGGCCAGAGTCATTCGCGAGCGCCCGCTGCCCGGCCTGGCGCACGCCTTTGTCTTCTGGGCCTTCTGCGCCTTCGCGCTGGTTACGCTCAACCACTGCGCCATGGCGCTGGGCATCGGCATTCTCTCGCCTGAAAGTCTCGCCGGACGCTGCTACTCCTACTTCGCCGCCATCTTCGCCATCGCCTGCGCGGCCGGCATTCTCGGCCTCTTCATCCGCCGCTTCTTCGTGCGTCCCAAATGGCTCGGCGAAAAGCTCTCCTGGGAATCCGGCCTCATCGCGCTGCTGATCTTCGCCCTCATGGCCACCTATCTCGCCGCATTCTTCGTTCCCGATGCGAGCCCTGTCACTAGAGCATTGTGGTGGACGCACACGCTCACGCTGCTCATCTTTCTGCCCCTCATCCCACACACCAAGCATCTCCATCTTGTCCTGAGCCCGGCCACTATCTTTCTCTCTCGCGGCGGCTTCAGCCGCATTCCGCCGCTCAACGGCGATGAGGACTTTGGCCTCGTCGCCGGCAAGGACCTCACCCAACTGGTCAGCCTGCAAGCCTACTCCTGCGTGGAGTGCGGCCGCTGCACCGAGCACTGCCCCGCCAACAACACGGGAAAGACGCTCAATCCCAGGGAGATCGTGCTCGGCGTGCGCGGCTATCTGAATGAGTTCGGCCCCGCGTCGGAGGAGCCGCTGCTGGGCAAATACAACTCGCAGCAGGCCGTCTTCGAGTGCACCACCTGCGGCGCGTGCGAGTTCCAGTGCCCGGTCGGCATCGAGCACGTGCCCATCCTGGTAGGCCTGCGCCGCGGCGCCGTGAACACAGGCGCGTGGGAAGACCAGCACGGCGCCAAGCTCTTCCTCACGCTCGAGCGCGGCTCGAACGCGCTGGGCATTGCGGCCACGGAGCGCGACAAGTTTGTCGAGAAGAATGCGCTGCCCATCTTCGACGGCACACAGGAGTATTGCCTGTGGCTCGGCTGCATGGGCGGCTACGATCCCAAAGGCCGCGAGATCATTCTTTCGCTCGTAAAGGTGATGAACCATCTGGGCGCAACCTTCGGCGTGCTGCGCAAGGAGAAGTGCACCGGCGACCCGGTGCGCCGCCTGGGCAACGATCTGCTCTTTCAGCAATTGGCGGAATCGAACCTTGAGGCGCTGACGCAATCCAAAACCAAAAAAATAATTTCTATCTGTCCGCATTGCGTGCGCACCATCCAGGAAGACTGGAAGGAGTACGGCACGCCGCCTGCGATCGAACACCACAGCGAATTCCTCGCCCGCCACATTGGCCGCTTAGCTCAAGCAAGAACAGGGGTGCCCCAGGTCCCTCGCATTTGGGGACCTGGGATAGCACAGACTCCAGATGAACCGAAACCGGAAACAGAAAAAATTGTCTTCCACGATCCCTGCTATCTCGGCCGCTATCGCAACATCTACGACGAGCCACGTGCCGTAGCGTCGCTGGCCGGCGAGCTGGTCGAGGCGCCGCGCTCGCGGGAGCGCAGCTTCTGTTGTGGTGCTGGAGGCGGTCTCGTGTTTCTCGGCGAAGAAACCGGCGAGCGGGTGAGCCATGTGCGCGCTGAGGAGCTGGCCGCAACAGGCGCGTCTATCATCGGCGCGGCCTGCCCGTTTTGCAATACGATGTTCCGGGATGCGCTGGCCGCGAGGGGCGAAGGCGCACCGCAGCTTTTGGACATCGCACAAATCGCCGCGCGCGGATTGCCGCAGAATCAAATGACGTAGCGCCGGACTCCAGTCCGGGGTCCCCGGCGACCGATTTTGGTCGTTGGGGTGGTGACCGGCTGTCCTGGCGGCGTCCACGCCGCGAGCCAGCATCAAACCCTTTGAGCATCGCCTGGCTGCCGTAGCCGTACAACAAGCAGGAGCAAGCATGAAGATAGTTGTCGCCATCAAACAAGTCCCGGAGCGCGATGCGCAGGTCCACATCGACGCAAGTGGGAAGTGGATTAACGAATCCGATCTGCAGTATGCCATGAACGAGCCCGATGCCTACGCGCTCGAAGAGGCGCTGCAGCTCAAGGAGAAAAACGGCGGCGAGGTGATCGTCGTGAGCGCCGGTCCGGAGCGCGTGGGCCAGACCATTCGCGAGGCCCTTGCCAAGGGTGCGGACCGCGCCATTCACGTCCTCTGCGACGATCTCAGCGCGCGCGATGCGCTTGGCGTAGCGCGGCTGCTCGCCGCGGCCATCAAGCCCGAAAACCCCGACCTCGTGCTCACCGGCTTGCAATCCGAAGACCTCGGCCTGGGCCAGACCGGCGTAATCGTCGCCGAACTGCTCGGTCTGCCGCATGCATCGCTCATCTTGCAAGTAGAAATATCGGGCACAGAAATCAAGGCCCGGCGCGAGCTCGAAGAAGGCTGGTTCCAGTTCATCGAAATGGCCACGCCCGCCGTGCTTACCATCCAGTCCGGCGGCAACAAACTGCGCTACGCAACTCTGATGGGCATCAAGCGCGCCAAGACGAAAGAGATGCGCCGGCTCACCGCCGCAGAGCTCGCCGTGGACGCCGCGCCAGTGGCCGCGCTCGAGCAGATCATGCTGCCGAAGAAACAGAAATCGACGCAACTTCTGCCCGGCAGCGCCAAAGAAGCCGCCGCCGCGTTGGTGGAAAAACTCAAGTTCGAGGCGAGGGTGCTATGAGTGTTCTTTTGGTTCTGGAAGAGCGTGGCGGGAAAATCAGCCGCACCAGTTGGGAAGCGGCGGCGGCGGCGCTGCGTCTCGGCGCTGCGCAGGATGTAACCGCCGCCGTGATCGGCGCGCAGACTGAATCGCTGGCCGCCGAGGCTGCCGCCAAAGCCTTCGGCAAAGTGGTGCGCGTGGAGCACCCGCTGCTCACGCACTACACCGCGGACGGCTACTGCACCGCGCTGCATCAACTCATCCAGAAAGAGAGCCCCGCGCACATAGTCTTCCCGCACACTTATCAGGTACGCGATTACGCACCCGCGCTCGCCTGCCGCATGGACCAGACGCTCATCGGCGATGTAATTGAAATCGGCGACGGGCCCGTATTCACGCGCCAGCTCATGCAGGGCCGGCTCAACGGCAGCTACCGTCACTCAGGCGCAGGCCCATGCTTCGTCTCCGTGCAGGCCGGAGCGTTTCGCGCCGAGCTGCCCGATGCCTCCGCAGGCGCAACGCCCATCGAAACCTTCGCGCCCACCATTGACGCCGCGCAGATCCGCACCAAACCCGGCGAGCCCTTCCGCGGTGGGGCGCAAACCGTGGACCTGGGCTCGGCACAGCTCATCGTCAGCGTAGGCCGCGGCATCCGCGAGGCCGAAAACATTCCGTTGGTGCAGGAGCTCGCCACCGCGCTGGGCGCGGAGCTGGCCGCCTCGCGCCCCATCTGCGACAACCGCTGGTTGCCCATGGAGCGGCAGGTAGGCAGCTCCGGCCAAAGCGTCGCGCCCAAGCTATATCTAGCCGTCGGCATCTCCGGAGCCATTCAGCATCTGGTCGGCATGAAAGGCTCGCAGTGCATCGTGGCCATCAACAAAGACCCCGACGCGCCCATCTTCGAAGTAGCCGACTACGGCATCGTCGGCGATCTGTTCGAGGTGGTTCCGGCACTGACTGAGGCAGTGAAGACGGCGAAGAGCTAGTCTCTCGACCACAATGGCTGAGGTGCTAACGCCTTCGTTTCTTTGACGGGATCTCTTTTAGAAGTGCTTTCCATCTGGATTCATGTTCTGGGAATAGGGCCTCCGCGCGTGCAAGTTCGTCCTCCAGAAACTCCGTAATGGAGGGCCACAATTGAAAGATCTCGCCGCCCTTACGATGGGCCTCAACGCTCTCATCTGGGTTGAGAAAGTATCCCAAATTTTCGTCGAAGGAATAGGGACCGCCGCCGAAGTGAAACTGTCCCGCCCGCGGCTTGAAGCCGGTGGCCCAATTCTGGTTTGCTGTCGCCAGGTCCAGCGGCTGTCTTGTCGAGCGACTTAGCAATGGCGAGGAATTTCTCATTGTTCCCGGAACACCAAACAGAGAAATTTGAAACAACTCCGCCCCGTTGACGGATTCTAGCGTGCGCTTATATAGGTCCGAGATTACGAAATCCGATTTTCCGACCTTATGTGTTTGCTCATAGTGCGAAATTTGAGCCGAGTCAACTCCCGGAAATAAAACGATCGCGTAAGCTTCTACTCCGATCTTCGGCCTCGGCGAAATAAGCACCGCTTGCGACGCCGGGTCAATGCAGTTTCCATCGGACAGAAAACGTTCCGCCTGGTCGCGAATCGGCCGTAGTTCTTCCTTTAGGTCATCAAGGAGCCGTTGAACTTCTTCATCCATGATGCTCGATTCTACTAGCTGATATGCAGAGGCAACCGAATAAGCATGGTCTGTACATCTCGCGGCACAATGCGCTATTGTTCCTTCTTTAACGCATAACGTGGAAACATCGGGGGAAACGCAATGCTCCTTCCTCACTCCTACCACGCCGCGCTGTTTCTCATGATCCTGACCATGCTCTGCTGGGGATCGTGGGCCAACACGCTCAAGCTGTGCCCGCGCTACCGCTTTCAGCTCTTCTACTGGGACTACACGATAGGCATGGTTGTGGCCGCGCTGGTGCTCGGGCTCACCGCAGGCAGCAAGGGCAGCGAGGGGCTGCCGCTGGTTCCCGATATGGTCCAGACCGCGCCCGTTCTCGTCTTCTACGCGGTGCTGGGCGGCGCAATCTTCAACGTCGCCAACCTGCTGCTGGTGGCTGCCATCGATGTAGCCGGCCTGGCCGTGGCCTTCCCCGTCGGAATCGGGCTGGCGCTGGTGATTGGCGCAATTTCGAACTACGTCATCACGCCCGTGGGCAATCCGCTGCTGCTCTTCGGCGGCGTGGCGTTGGTGGTGGTGGCGATCGTTCTCGATGCCGCCGCATACCGCAAGCGCGAGAAAAAGGCAAAAGCCACAACGACCCGCGGCATCGTCCTCAGTCTGGTAGCCGGCGTGCTGATGGGCTGCTTTTATCCCTTTGTGGCGCGCGCGCTCAGCGGCGTGCCCGGCGAGACTGCGCCCGGACCCTACGCGGTTTCAGTATTCTTTATGCTCGGCCTGCTCATCTCCACCTTTCCCGCGAACTGGCTGCTCATGGTCAAGCCGCTCGACGGCAAGCCGCGCGTGAATGGCCGCGATTACTGGCCCGCTCCTCTTGGCTGGCATGTCGCCGGCGTGCTCGGCGGAGCCATCTGGTGCGTGGGCGGCGTGGCAAACTTTGTCGCGTCGGGAGCGCATCTGGTAGGACCGGCCGTCTCCTACACCATTGGGCAGGGCGCGACCATGGTCTCAGCCTGCTGGGGCGTTTTTGTGTGGCGCGAGTTTGCAGGCGCGCCGCGCGGAACCAGGAAGCTTCTCTTTCTGATGTTCCTGTTCTTCCTGCTGGGGCTGGGCGCGGTGGCGCTGGCTCCGCTCGCGCAATTCAATCGCTGAGGCACACTCTTGACTGAAACCAGCAAAAAAATCGTCGTTGTAGGCAGCATCACCATGGACCTGGTGACGCGCACTCCGCAGATACCGCGCATCGGCCAGACCCTGATTGGCACAGGCTTTGAAACCACGCCCGGCGGCAAGGGCGCGAACCAGGCCGTAGCCGCGGCACGGCTCGGCTATCCGGTGGCGATGGTCGGCAAAGTGGGCACCGATGTTTACGGCCCGGCGCTGCTTGAGAACCTTGCCCGCGCCGGCGTTGACACTGCGGCCATGGCGCAGACAGAGGGCTCGTCGGGCCTGGCGCCCATGTTTGTAGCCGAGAGCGGCGAGAACAGCATCGTGGTGGTTCCCGGCGCCAACGGCCATATGAATCGCGAGGCCGTCGACCGGCAGGCCGCGCTGATTCGCTCCGCGGGCATGGTCCTCTGCCAGCTCGAAATTCCCATCGACACGCTGAGTCACACGCTCGCCCTCTGCGCCCAAGCGGGCGTGCAGGTGATGCTCGATCCCGCGCCCGCGGCAACCCTCCCCGATGCTGCGTTCTCTCAAATCGCCTGGTTCACGCCCAACGAGACGGAGGCGGCGTTTTATGTGGGCGACGAAGCCGAGGCCGAGGAAAGCGCGAAGCGCCTGCTGGCAAAAGGACTGCGCGGCGTGGTGCTCAAGCGCGGCGCCGATGGAGCCTATGTTGCCGTTGCTGGTGGCAAAGGGGAATGGGTAAAACCCTTCAAGGTGCAGGCCATTGACACGGTCGCCGCGGGCGATTGCTTCAACGGCGCATTTGCCGTGGCGCTGCTCGAAGGCAAGGACCCTTGGGCTGCGGCGCGCTTTGCCAATGCGGCTGCAGCCATCTCCGTCACGCGGCGCGGCGCGCAGGCTTCCATGCCGTCGCGGGCCGACGTGGACGAGTTTCTTGCGAACAATTCATGAATTTTTGTCATGATCTTTTTCATGATCTTTTGCCACCCTGCGCTCTCTGATTGAGTCTTAGTCTGAGGAGATCGGTCGATTGATGCAGCGCACCCTTTGCCTCGGTTTCCTTGCGGTGGCGTTCGCCGCTGCCGCCGCCGCGCAGGACACGCAATATCCCGCGCGCGGCCAGCAGATTCCCCCGCCCGACTGCATGAACCTGCACTTCGCCTGGCAGGCGGCGCAGCCTGGATGTCCGCCGTATGTGCACGAGCGCTGGCTTGCGGACCTCCAGCACTGGCGCGCGGAGCGGCGCATTCGCATCACATTCGACCCGGCGCGCTACCAGATGCCGGCGCTCCAGTGGGCGCAGTCCAGCTTTATCCAGCCGCAGATGATGGTTCAGGATCGCTACTTCTACGATCCCGTCGCAGGCAAATACACCGTCGACCGCTATCTCGACGATCTCGAGCAGCGTTATGGCGGCATCGATGCCGTGCTGGTGTGGTCGACATATCCGAACATGGGCATTGACGACCGCAATCAGCTCGAAATGGTCAAGTCCATGCCCGGTGGCATTGAGGGCGTGCGCCAGATGGTCGAGGATTTTCATCGACGCGGCGTGCGTGTGCTCTTCCCGATGATGATGTGGGACGAAGGCACACACGATCCCGGCAAGCCATGGCCGCAGGCGATTGCGGAGCGGATGAAAGCCATCGACGCGGACGGCATCAACGGCGACACGCAGGACGGCGTGCCGCTGGGCTTCTCGCTCGCGGCGGAGGCCGCCGGCCATCCGCTGGCCTTCGAGCCTGAGGATGGACCCAGCGACGAAGCGGTGAGCTGGAATGTGATGAACTGGGCCGAGTCCTACAGCTTCCCGTTCATCCCCATGGTCGACCGTTACAAATGGCTTGATACGCGCCACATGGTCAACATCAGCGACCGCTGGGCGCAGGACAAGACCAATGACCTGCAATACGCGTTCTTCAACGGCATCGGCTGGGAGAGCTGGGAAAATGTGTGGGGCATCTGGAACGGCATCGACCTGCGCGATGCCGAGGCCACGCGGCGTGTAGCTGCTCTGGAGCGTGGCGTCGCTCCGTTTCTGGTGAGCCCCAGCTGGGAGCCGCTCTATCCCATGCACAACTACGGCGTATACGCGAGCCGCTGGCCGCTCGGAAAAGAGACGGTCTGGACCATCGTGAATCGCGCCTTCTACGACATCGGCGGACGGCAGATGGACGTGCCGCTCGCGCCGGGGATGCGCTACTTCGATCTCTATCGCGGCATCGAATTGAAACCGGAGATTGAAGGACAGACCGCCGTGCTCAGCTTCAACGTGGAAGCCAGCGGCTACGGAGCAATCCTCGCCACGCCCGTCGAGCCGGGCGGCGCAATGAAGGCGCTAATCGAGCGCATGGCGGCCATGACCGCGAAGCCGCTGGCCGCCTATTCGCACGACCACACCATCCTGCCGCAGCAGCTCGTCGAAATCGCGCCCACCAAGCCCGCGTCTGAAGCGCCTGCCGGCACGATTCGCATTCCCGGCGGCGCATTCGTCTTTAAAGTGGCCGGCACGGAGATCGAAGGCGGCGCAGATCCCGGCGTCGATGTCCAGTATCCATGGGAGGATTCGCCGCGCCGCTACCACGAGAAGACCATGCAGGTGGCGGCGTTTTACATCGACAAGTATCCGGTGACCAACGCGCAGTTCAAGCAGTTTCTCGACGCGACGCACTACGAGCCGCGCGACCGCATCGACTTTCTGCGCGGCTGGAAAGACGGAACGTTCCCGCCGGGATGGGAAAACCGGCCCGTGACGTGGGTGTCGCTTGAAGACGCGCGCGCCTACGCTGCGTGGGCCGGCAAGCGCCTGCCCCACGAGTGGGAGTGGCAACTGGCCGCGCAGGGCACGGACGGGCGCGCATTTCCGTGGGGCAACCAGTGGCAGCCCGCAAACGTGCCCACGCCGGCCACCGGCCGCACCATGCCGGGGCCCGATCCCGTAGACGCGCATCCCAATGGCGCCAGCCCCTACGGCGTAATGGACATGGTGGGCAATGTGTGGCAGTGGACCGACGAGTTCACTGACGAGCACACACGCGCGGCCATTCTGCGCGGCGGCGAATATTACCAGCCGCAGGGCTCTATCTGGTATTTCCCTCAGGCCTTCCGCAACGATGAACACAGCAAGCTGCTGCTGATGGCGCCAGGCTACGACCGCTCCGGCGGCGTGGGCTTCCGCTGCGTGGTCGATGCGCAATAACCGGGCAGTGGGTCAGCTTGAAGCGTACGGGCTTTAGGTACACTACAAGTGCTGTAAAGTCTCGCAGCCAATTTCGCAGTGCAAGTGATTATTCCCTGTTCCCTAATCCCTGTTCCCTGTTTCTAACTCACCAGCTCAAACGCCCGGATGGTCTCCTTGCGCACCGTGAGCCGCTCGATGAGGTCCGAGCGGACCTCGTATCCGCGGCCGGGCGTGTCCGGAATCTCGATCTCGCCCGCTGGTGAAACGGTAACCTCCGGCTCGATGATGTCCTCGGTAAAGTAGCGGGCTGAGGCGGAGACGTCCCCAGGCAGCGAGAAGTTTTCGAGCGTGGAGAGCGCGATGTTGTGCGAGCGGCCGATGCCCGACTCGAGCATGCCGCCGCACCAGACCGGAATGCCCCGCTCCTGCGCCACATTGTGAACGGCAATGGCCTCGGAGAAGCCGCCTACGCGGCCCAGCTTGATGTTGATGATGCGGCACGACTCCATCTCGATGGCCGCCAGCGCGTCGCGGCGGTTGCGAATCGACTCGTCCAGGCAGATGGGCGTCTCCAGCCGCTTCTGCAGCGTGGAGTGGAAGTAGAAGTCGTCGTGCCACAGCGGCTGCTCAATCATGAGCAGATCGAATGCATCGAAGGTGACAACGTGATCCAGATCGCGCATGCGGTAAGCCGAGTTGGCGTCGCAACTGAGCGTGATCCCAGGCCAGCGGCTGCGCACCTGCTCCAGGACCTGCGTATCCCAGCCGGGCTTGCACTTGAGCTTGATGCGCTGGTAGCCCGCAGCCAGCTCCTTTTCGATGATGGCAAGCAGCGCCGGAATCGAGGACTGAATGCCGAGCGAGACGCCGCAGGCAATCGTGTCGCGCACCCCGCCCAGCAGGCGTGAAAGCGAGATGCCCTCGCGCTGCGCCTCGATATCCCAGATGGCGTTTTCGAGCGTAGCCTTGGCCATCGGATTGTCGCGCACCGAGCGGAAGATGCGCGGGCACTCGCCGCCGTGCTCCGGGTTCCCCGCGGCCAGCGCCGGCCCAAGCTCCTGGGTAATCACCTGCCAGGCGCTGTCGGTCCACTCGCCCGAGAAGTGCGGCCGCTCGCCCGCCGTGCACTCGCCCCAGCCGATCAGACCCTCGGAGTGGATTTCGGCGAGCAGGACTCTCCGCTCGCGGGTAACGCCAAAGCTGGTCTCAAACGGACGCACCAGCGGCATATGCAGTTCGCGCAGGATAATTGCATCAATTCTCATAAAGTTTTGTCGCGTTCCTTAGAAGACCTGCTCCGGCTGGCCGAGGGACGCCAGCTCGAAGATTCCATTTCCTTCCGCATCCAGAGAGAAGCCAACCACCGCCAACCCCCGGGAAAATGCCTCTTGAAACTTCTTCCGGTTCTCCAACTGAACGGCGAGTGCGCGACCCCGGCTGGCGCTGCTGGCCTTCCACTGGTAGATGGCGGCCGGAACCAGAATCCGCTCCTCGATAGTGTGAGCGGCTGCGGGGCGCCCTTCCAGATTTGCCTCTACCCTCGGCGACACCAACTCCCACTCCGCCAAAAGACGGTCCGTGGGGAGCCCACCCTGCAGTCGAGATGAGGATACACCATAGAAATCCGCCCGATAGCTGCGAACCACCGCGCCCAGCCTGTGGATATTGAGGAAAGCGTTTTTAATTTCAAGGGGATCGAAGGTCCACTCCATGTGGAAAATTCCGCGGGAAATGGCCTCGATTCTTTGTTCGCGCTTCAACTGAACGCCGAGACCGCGGTTGCGGTACCCCTCGCGTACGGCCAGCATGTGCGAGTGCAGATAAGGCCTCGCCTGGCCGCCGTCCGTCTTCACTCCAGGCAAAGACATGACGAAACCCACCAGCGATTCAGGCTGCTCCGGCGATTGGACATTTGCAGGGTGCGTGTCGAACGCTCCAACCACCTGGCCGCCGATCCTCTGCGCCAGCAGAAAGGTCTTGCGCGGAATGAGCTCGTTCTCGTCGTATCCCCAGGTCTCCACCTGGAGCTGCACGCAGGCCTCGAAGTCGTCGATTTCCGTACAGTGGCGGATACGGATCATGGCTTGGCCTTCGTTGGCTCTGCGCCGTGCGCAGCCTCGGCGGCCAGCTTGCGCTTGGCCTGGGTCCACAGCGCTTCAAGCTCGGCCGGTTCCAGCTCTTCGAGCGGACGGGGCGCGGCCAGCTCCATCTCCCGGAAGCGCCGGCGAAAGCGCAGATTGCAGCCGCGCAGGGCCATCTCCGCGTCCACGCCGAGATGCCGGCCCAGATTGACGGCCGTGAACAGCAGGTCGCCCAGTTCGGCCTCGATGGCCGGCTTGCGCGCCGGGTCGCCCGACGCGGCTTCGGCCTCGAGCTCGGCCGTTTCTTCAGCCAGCTTGGGCAGCAGATCGCGCCAGCCGGGCCAGTCGAAGCCGGATTTCTGCGCCTTGGCGCCCAGCTTCGCAGCCTCAGCCAGAGCGGGCATTGCACGCTGCACGCCGTCCAGGCGCGAGGCCGGCTGATTCCCCGCCCCATTGGCGTTTTGTTTTTCCGCGGCCTGCTTCTCTGCCGTCTTGATCTCTTCCCAGTTGCGCAGCACCGCAGCCGCCGAGCCTTCCACGTCCGCATTCACATCGGCGCGGTTGCCCGCGGCCTTTGAAGCCTCTTCCCCAAACACATGCGGATGCCGCCGAATCAGCTTGCGGTTCAGGTGGTCGAGCACATCGGAGATAGTGAACTGGCCCTCGTTGGCGGCCATCTCGGCGTAGAAGAGCACCTGCAGCAGCAGGTCGCCCAGCTCTTCGGCCAGATGCGGAAAGTCGCGCCGCTCGATGGCTTCAAAGACCTCGTAGACCTCTTCCAGCGTGTATTTGCGGATGGTGTCGAACGATTGCTCGCGGTCCCACGGGCACCCGCCGGGAGCGCGCAGCCGCGCCATAATGGCCGCCGACTGCTCGAACAGAGCCGCGGCCCGCGCCGGGTTAGTAAACGTTTGCGGCGTGCCGCCCCAACCACGAAGATCTGTCGTTGGGGACCCCGGCGTGGAGGCCTTTCGGGGCGAGCTTTCTGACGGAAGGTCCATGCACATCCAGTCTACCTTGAGCCAAGCACAAGCGATGTTGCCGAGTGCTCACCTTCACCAGTGCCCCATCTTCACCGGATGCCCCACCTTCGTCGGGTGCCCCACCTTCGCCCATGCGCCGGGTGCCCCACCTTCGCCGAGGCGCGTTCTTTGCGCATCGGTTAAGGTGGGATACAACTATCTACGGCCTTTTATAGTTCTTTAAATCTTCATCCACGCCGCCCACCCTCGATCCGGCGCCAACCGCGGGTGCCCCACCTTCGCCGAGGCGCGTTCTCTGCGCATCGGTTAAGGTGGGATACAAATATCTATCGCTTTTTATAGCTCTTTATGACTTCCTTCCCCACGCACATTCTCGCGACGCCACGCACCGGGGGTGCCCCACCTTCGCGGCGTCTTTGTTCTTGCCGCTAAGGTGGGATACAAATACCTATGGTCTTTTATAGTTCCTTATAGCTTTGCTCACCACGCGCATTCTCGGAACGGTCTTCGCGGCGCTCGCCGGCCTCGCCTTCGGCAGCTTTCTGAACGTGTGCCTGAGCCGCTGGCCGGAGGGCGAAAGCATCGCCAGGCCCCGCTCCCACTGCCGAAGCTGCGGCCGCACGCTCGCGTGGTGGGAGAATGTGCCGCTGGTGAGTTGGCTGGCGCTGCGCGGCCGCTGCCGCACATGCAAAACATGGATCGGCTGGCGCTATCCGCTGGTGGAGCTGGCGATAGGGGCGTTGTGGGGCCTGGTAGGCTGGCGCCTCATGGGTCAGATTCAAGCACCATTCGCCGCTGAGCCGCAGAGTACATCTTTTGGTTTCGGCTTTTTAGGCACAGTCGGAATGATGGCCTTCTCTTGGATACTCTTGGGGCTCGCGGTGCTTGACGCTGAGCATTTCTGGTTAGCCGATGTCGTAACGCTGCCAGGAATCGGGTTGGGAGTTGCATTCTTCGTCTGGCAGCAAGAGCTATTGACAGTCGGCTCAGGAATAAAACTTTCTTTTTGGGAGGACATCGGCGAAAGGCTGATCGCCGCTGCTGTCGCCGCCGGCCTCATCCTCCTCATCCGCTGGACCTACAAACTCATCCGCAAGCGCGAAGGCATCGGACTCGGCGACGCCAAGCTCATGGCCATGCTGGCCGCGTGGCTCGGCCTGCCGGGCGCGCTGCTTTCCTTCTTGATTGGCGTGGCGCTGGGCACAGTGGTGGCGTTGTTCGTACTCGCCACTCGCTCCGCGCGCGCAGAGCACGGCAACTGGGCGCTGACCAAACTGCCACTCGGAACTTTTCTCTGCGTCGGCGGAATCGTAAGCGCGCTCTGGGGCCAGCCCATCATCACCGCCTATCTGAGTTGGGCTGGATTCTAGGACCGGTGACAACTGCGGGCTGATTGCTATTGCTGCGCATGGGGCCCGGACTGCGCCGTCGCAGCCGGCTTGGCGTTGGCCAGCTCCGGCTCTTTGAGCGCCTTCGCGGCGTCTTTGGCGTGGCGGCTGCCGGGGTCGTACTCCATCACCTTCAGGTAATTGGCGCGCGCATCGGCATAATTGCCCAGGTGGTGCTCGCTCTCCGCCAATCCCCAGTAGACGTCGGGGTTGTCCGGGTCCAGCACCATGGCCGACTGAAACCGCGAAAGCGCCGCTCGCCAGTCCTTGCTGTCGAGATAGTATTTGGCCACGGTCTCGTCTTCTTTTGCCGTCTCCTGGTGCTCCGGTTCGGCTTGACCCTGCTGCCGGCCATGTTTTCCCTGCGGCTCATCGTCCGGGCCAGGCAGCAGGCTGCCTAGTCCGCTCGAGCTGGAGCTGAAACCGGATACCGGCTGCGTGTCGCCCGCTGCGGCCGCATCATCCGGACTCTGCACCGGGTCCACGTCGCCGGCGGGCAGCGCGGCGTGGCCGCTGTCTGATCCCCCGAAGCTGCCCGGCGGCAGATCGGACGTGTCTTTGGTGGGCATCACCGGAACAGAGCTTTCATCTCCAGGAAAGGGATTGGCGTCGGTCGCCGGGGAAGCGGGCGCTTCAGGGTTCGCGGTCTGTTTCTTCTGGCTCGGAGCGTTCGCCTGGCTCGGAGCATTCGCCTGACTTGACGAGCCCCCGCTACCGCCCGACGGGGCCTGCGCAGGCAGCCACGGCCCCACACCAAAACAGCAGGCCAGAAGCAGCGCAACTCGAATGCCCGGTTTCACCCTGAACTTCCTCACCCCTTCAATGTTACGATGCGATCCATACGGGCCACACGGGATTGACTACAAATTTCGCCAAAGGAAGCCTCGCACATTTCCATGGGACTGATGATCCGCTCTTCTGCCATTCACGCTGCCGGCTGCTACACCACCACCGCCATCCGCAAAGGCGCGCGCGTGGCCGAGTACACGGGCCACAAGATGACCAAGGCCGAGGCCGATCAACTCTACGAGCAATCGCCCATCACCTATCTCTTTGGACTGGGACGCGGCGAGATCGTCATCGACGGCCACTCGGCGACCATGTTCGTAAACCATAGCTGCGCGGCCAACTGCGAGAGCGAGGAGATCGACGGCCGGGTGTGGATCATGGCGCTGCGCAACATCGCGGCGGGCGAGGAGATCACCTACGATTATTGCCTCTACGACGGCGGCGACGACGAGGCCATCTGTAACTGTGGCGCGAAGAAGTGCCGCGGGACCATGTACTCGCCCGAAGAGGTGAAGAGCCGCAAAGCCGCCAAAAAGCGCGATAATAAAAAGACAGGCAATGCAGACAAACGGCAAAAACGATAAAGGCAGGACCGAATTGAAGGAAGAGTCGCAATTGCCGCCTCTTACCCTCGACCAACTGGAGGTCCTGCGCAAGTTCGCTCTGCTCGAGATCGGCGTGGAAGAGATGCGCCGCTCGCTCTCGGGCGTATTCGAATTCCAGTTTGAGCCCAAGGCTCCCGTTGGCTTTTCGCTCTATCGAACCGCCAGAACGCACTTTCGCGTCCCCGAGCCGGGAATCGTAATTACCCGCGAGCACATCGCGAACGCTCTGGAGCGCAGGCGCTTCGAGCTCATCACCGAACGCGATCTCGTGGTGTGGGCGACAGTTCTGCTC
>JBAUCP010000421.1:0-1759 GCA_049677625.1 Occallatibacter sp.
CCTGGTCGCCGTGTTCAGAATGGTTGCCGTCTCCGTCATCTCGACCATGAAGGTAGACCGCCCGCGCGCCACATTGTCGCTGGCGCCGATGCGCGTGTAAATACGGTCGACGAGGCCGAAGCGCATGCTTTCAGCCGGCACAAAGCTGCCCATCTGTGCCATCAGCACCAGCATGGCGGTCTGCCGCAGGTAGGTGCTTTTGCCGCCCATGTTGGGGCCGGTGATCAGCAGCAGGCTCGGCCCTGCAGAACTAGGGTCTTCGTTGCTGGCGTTCAGATACACATCGTTGGGGATGAAGCGGCCTTCGCGCGTCTCCTCCATCCACTGCTCAATGACCGGATGCCGCGCGGCCACAGCTTCCAGGACCGGCTCCGCGTCAAGCCGCGGCCGGGTATAACGCCGCCCCGCGGCCAGGTGCGCAAAGCAGGCCAGCAGATCGGCCTCCGCCACAGCCGCGGAGCTGCGGCGGATTCTGCCCGCAGCCTCCAGCACGTTCTTGCGCAGCTCGGCAAAGATACGCTTCTCGATCTCGATGCACCGGTCATGCGCGGTGAGAATCTTCCGCTCGTACTCCTTCAGCTCGGGGGTGGTGAAGCGCTCGGCGTTCACCAGCGTCTGCTTGCGCTCATAATCGGCCGGAGCCAGCGCCAGGTTGGTCTTTGTGATCTCGATATAGTAGCCAAAGACAGTGTTGAACTTCACTTTCAGTGACGTGATGCCGGTCCTTTTCCGCTCCCGCTCCTCAATGCCGGCAATTGCCTGCCGCCCGGTGCTCGAGATCGAGCGCAGGTCGTCCAGCTCCGCGTCCACGCCCGCAGCAATCGCGCCACCGTCGACCATGGTCAGCGGCGGCTCGGCCACCAGCGTTTTGGCAATCTGTACCGTCGCGTCTTCCAGCGTGTCCAGATGCAACGCGATCTGCAGCCAGAGTCCCGCCGTCATTGCCGCGAGCGCTGTCTTCAGCCCTGGCAGCCGGGCCAGGCTGGCGGCCATCGCGCGCACGTCGCGCGGCCCGGCCGAGTCGAGGCTGAGCCGCGCCAGCAGCCGTTCCAGATCGAGAATTCCACCGAATGCGCGCCGAATCTCCTCGCGCCTGAGCAGATCGCTGTGGGCCTCGGCCACCGCTTCATACCGCGCTTCAATCTCCGCTGCGTCCATCAAGGGCCGCAGGATCGTGGCGCGCAGCATGCGCTTGCCCATCGGAGTCTGGCAGGCGTCGAGAGTGCGAAAGAGCGTGACGCGGTCGTCCTGTCCGGCAAAGAGCGGCTCAACCAGCTCGAGATTGCGCACCGTCACATGGTCCAGTTCGAGGGCCGTCGAGTGCTCCTGAAAGCGGAGCGAATCGATGTGCAGCGCCTCTCTCTTCTGCGTCGTGCGCACATAGTGCAGCACCGCGCCGGCGGCGATGGCCGCCGCGTCGTGACCGTTCAACCCGAACCCTTCGAGCGACTGCACATTCAGTTGCCGGGCAACCAGGGGCACGGCAAAGTCGCGTGTCCAGACCCAATCATCGACTCGCGTACGGGCCGGAATTCTTTCAAGCTGCGCAGGCAGCTCGGCGCTTGTGGCTACCAGCACTTCGCTGGGAGAGGCCAGCAGCAGCTCGTCGATGGCCTGCTGCCTCGCCTTGGGACCGGCAAACTCCGCCGTCCGAAACTCGCCGGTTGAAACGTCCAGCAGCGCCACGGCGCAGACAGCCCCCGCGCCGCGTCCGCTCTCATACAGCGCCGCCAGAAAGTTGTTCTGCTCCGGACCAGCC
>JBAUCP010000422.1:0-2509 GCA_049677625.1 Occallatibacter sp.
CTGCTCCTACGGTGGTGGCCGGGTGCGTCTGACTTCCGCCACCGCCTCCCCCACCGCCACCTCCTCCGCCTCCCCCACCTCCGCCGCAGCCGGACATCACCGCGGTGATCATCAGCGCGAACCCGAAGCAAACCGCGAGGCAGGCGCCACGTGAGGCCCATCTTTTTCGCGCAATCGCCAAAGGCAACAGGAGAATGGGCAGAAGCACGAGCGCCGAGGCTGCTCCGGGCACCGTTTCAGAAAAGACGACGGTGATTTGATAGGTCCCCAGGGGCGTTGTGGGGGAAGTGGTGATGATGATTGCGCCCGTGAGTGCATAGCTACAGTTGGCTCCGCTGGGGAGATTGAGACAAGTGGCCGAAATATTTTCCACAGAAGAGGGCAACGTGACCGGGTAAGTGGCCGAAGAGCCCGGATTCACAAAGACTGTGAGGGTGGTAAAGATTGGAGCGGTTTGTCCCGAGGTGCCCACGTCAAACTGCAACGCAGTGGATGTGCCGCCACCGGGCGCCGGGGTTTCGACCGTGATGGCGGTCGTTCCCGCGGTAGCGACTTCTGCTGCCGTGACCTGCGCTGAAAGCTGGGTTGAACTCACGAACTGCGTGGTCAGCGCGGAAGTGCCCCAGTAGATGGTGGACTGTGCCGTGAATGCCGATCCGGTAACCGTGAGCGTAAAGGCTGCGCCGCCGGCGATGGTATATGCCGGCGACATGCTGGTGAGGAGGGGGGCCGGATTCGACGGATTCTGGATGGTGTAGGCAGCCGTGGCCACGGCGCTGGCGGAATCTCCGCTGGCGATCGCGATGGTCTGAAGTGTTTCGGAAGAGGGGATCGCGAACTCACCTGAATACAGATTCGACGCGGTGGTCGGCGTGGACCCGTCCGTGGTGTAGTAGATGGCGGCGCCGGTGGTCGCGTCGGTGATGGTTGCCATTTGCGAATTCGCGTAGTTTCCGGCGGCGGGTGAAATGGTTGGCGTGGCCGCGACGTGCTGCGTCGTCACCTGGAAAGGAACATTGCTATTGAGCGTTGCGCTCGCGGTCGTAACCTGGACGGAGCCAGTGTCTGCGCCCGCTGGAACGGTGGTCTGGATCTCGGAGTCCGATACGACGGTGAATGTTGCCGCCATGCCGTTGAAACTGACATCTTTTGCGCCGGTGAGATTGTTGCCGAGTATAAGAACGGGCGCGCCCACTCCACCCGAAGCGGGAAGCGTCTCAACGAAGGCGCCTAGTTCCATTGAAAGGCTATAAAGTGTGCCGTCGCTGCCCGTTCCGCCTGTGGGTGTGGTTCCATAGAAGGTTCCGTTGGTCGCCTGCAAAAGGCCGCTGGGTCCTCCGCCGAGAGCGGGCGAGCCCGCGAAGCTATAGAGTGACGTGAAGACACCAGCGGGGGTAATTTGAAAAATCGTTCCCGCGCCATTGGCTCCGCCGCAGGCAGTGGTTCCGTAAAGGTTGCCGTCGCTGGCTTCGACCAGCGGAGAATCTGGAGTCGCGCCGTCAGTACCATCAAAGTTGTGCAGTGTTACGGGCGCACTGCCGGGAATCATCTCAAAGATGGTTCCGTCACCGCCCAAGCCACCGGTATCGTTGCAAGGCGAATTCCCGACGTCCATCCCGCCTCCAGATGTTGTCCCATAGAAATCGCCGTTGGAAGCTTGCACCAGCGCAACAGGGTATGCGCCATCGCTGCACGATTTTTGAGAGCAGAAGTCGTAGAGCGTGGTCAAAGTGCCCTTGGGAGTGATTTTGAAGATGGTTCCTCCCGGAACGAGGGTGGTCGTTCCAGGAGCGAGACCACCGCCGCCGTTTACGGTCGTGCCATAGAAGTTGCCGTCGGCGCCCTGCACGAGGGGGCCGGGATTAAAGCCGTCAGGGCATCCCGATAACGCGCAAAAGCTGTAGAGGGTGGTCAGGCCGAGTCCAGGGACGAATTTGAAAATAGTGCCGTAGCCATTTGTAAATGGCAGCTCATCGTTCGCGCCGCCGTCGGACGTCGTTCCGTACAGGTTTCCGTCCGTGCTCTGCACCAAGCCACTGGGACTCGCGCCGTCGGGGCCGCTGAAGTTATATAACGTCGTCAACTCGCCGGCCAGGCTAACCTGGAAAATTGAGCCGCAGCCACCCGTTTGCGAAATATCGATCTGGCACTGGTTTAAACCACCCAATGCAGTCGTTCCGTACAACACACCGTCGGCGGTTTGCGTGAGCGCGCCGGGTGCAACGCCAATTGTGTAGTTGCTTTGGCAACAGAGGCTGGAAAGCGTGGTCAGCGAGCCCTGCGAGGTGACATCGAATATTGTGCCAGAGCTTTTGGTCCCGCCTTGGTCGGTGGTGCCGTAGTATTCGCCGTTGGTGGCCTGAACCAGCGTGGGCGCATAGGGGTTAGCTCCGTTGGCGCCGGTGAAATTAACCAGAATGGAAACGGTGGGCGTCTGTGCCGGGAGAAAGGCCGAGAAGGCCAGCAGGAGCAAAGCTGGGAATATGCAGCGCACCCAGTTGGTAAGAAC
>JBAUCP010000423.1:0-4250 GCA_049677625.1 Occallatibacter sp.
CTCTACGAACGCAAATGGGAGTTATATTCGAAAGAGTTTGGTTCTGGCTTGGACTTCGAAGTGTCACTGCCAGTTCACTACGAGGAGGGCAAGCCACTCAATGTCTCGTATGAAGACTTCAAGTTCAAGAAGCCGGACATCGACCCAATGAAGACTCACAAAAGTATTTTTGATGAGATTGTGTGAGCAGGAATAGGAGGACATGATGGAAGCAGCTTTCTCGCTGACAGGTGCGAACAAATCGAACGGTAGCGGCGGTACGAATGGTCAGAAGCCGGACTCCCGCGCGGCCAGTGATCGTGGAGCGCGGCGCCATTTGGAGGGCGACATTGCAGGTGCCCAAGCCGAGTACATGGCGGCGCTCGAAGCGGATCCAAATAACGCAACCGCGCATAACAATCTTGGCTTCCTGATGGCTCAGGAAGGACAGTTGGACGAAGCTGTTGCCCACTATGAGCGGGCTCTCGAAATCGATCCGCAGAAGAGCATGGCCATGGCCAACATGGGGATTGTGCAGGCCGCGCAGGGCGACGACGAAGCGGGCGTAGAGTGGCTTCGCCGCGCCGTGGAAGCCAACCCGGCAAACATTCTCGCTCTGGATAACCTGAGCCGATTGCTGCTGAAGATGGGCCGGCTTACCGAGGCCGAAGCCGCGGCACGAATTGCGCTGGAGACTGCGCCGCATGAGGGGCGCATATACCTCACCCTCGGTCTCGCCGTTGCCGGACAGCAGCGGGTGAGCGAAGCTGTGGAGGTCTTTAAGCGCGCGGTTCAGCTCGATCCCGACTCGGCCTACGGCTGGGAGCAGCTGGGCGTGGCGCTATGGCTCCGGCAGGATATGGGCTCCGCCGCCGATGCGCTTCGTCGCGGCTTGACGCTGGCGCCGCAAAGCGCCTCCATCCATTACAACCTTGCGATGGTCTTGTTGACGAAGGGCGATCAGGAAGAGGCGATCGAGCAACTGGAGTCGATTCTGGCCATCGAACCAGGTCACACCGGAGCGCAAATGGACCTGGCAGTGCTTGCTCTCTCGCAGGGCGATGCCGCCGGGGCGCTCAGCCGTCTGGAAGTCGTGCTGCACGGCAACCCTGAAAGTCCGCGGGCCCAGTTTTACCGCGCCGTTGCGCTCGATCAATTGCAGCGCAGAGACGAAGCTGCCGGGCTCATGCAGGCATTGGCCGGCGCCGACACGGGCAAGTACTCGGAGCGGGCGCGGAGCTATCTGGCAGAGAGGAACGGGAAGGTCTCCTAGAAAATCATGAGTTGCGCCGTAGCCCAGCCCGATCCGCAGTTGTTGCCGCCTGCCGCGGAGACACGCCCGTTGCCGCGCGAGCTCAAGGATTTCCGCGGCTATCACGCGGGCGAGACTATTCTCGTCTGCGGCTGCGGATCGTCCTTGTCCGAGATCGTCGCGCCCGATCGATTTATCACGATCGGGGTCAACGACGTGGGCCGCCTTTTCCAGCCGGACTACCTGGTCGTCCTGAATCCAAGGCAGCAGTTTCAGGACAACCGCTTTCGATTCGTCGAAGAGAGCCGCGCGAGCGCGATCTTTACGCAATTGGACCTGGGCATCCGTCACCCGCATATCGTGCGCTTCCGCCTGGGAAAATTTGGCGGCGTGGGTTTTGCCGATCCCACGACTCTCAACTACACCCGCAATTCTCCCTACTTGGCGCTCTGCCTCGCGGTCCACTTAGGCGCCAGGAAAATAGGCCTGATAGGCGTGGACTTCACTGATCATCATTTCTTTGCCGCAACCGGCAGGCATGCTCTGAGCACGGGGTTCGCGCAGATTGACCGCGAATACAGGGCGCTTTACAACGCCTGCTCCGAGCGCGGAGTCCAGCTGGTCAACCTCAGCCAGCAGAGCCGCCTGAGCGCGCTGCCCAGGACTTCTCCGCAGGAGTTTGCCCGGACAGCCGTCGCTTCTCAGCCGGCGGCGTCCCTCAAAAGCCGAAAGGTTTTCTTCGTCAATTACAAGTTCCTGAGCTGTGGCGATGTCTTCCGCGACGGCCTGAAGCACGCGGCGTCGGGCATGAACGTGATGTACGAAGAGGCATATTGGGACGACCACAAACTACCGGATAAGGTGCGGAACTTCGCGCCCGACCTGCTCTTCGTCGTGCACGGCAGGCGCTTCTCCGAGCGCTGGAAAAATGAATTTGCCGGGCTCCGGTCTGCCGTGTGGCTGGTGGATGAGCCATATGAAGTCGACGATACGGCTCGATTCTCGAATTTGTTTGGCACGGTTTTCATCAACGACCCGGCCACGCTGCACCGGCACGGCAACGCGCATTATCTCCCGGTATGCTACGACCCGGATATCTATTTCTACCGCCCGTGCGAACAGCGCCCCTACACGGTTGGATTCATCGGGGGATTCAACCCTCACCGTGAACAGGCCCTGGCGCATCTGGCGCAATGCGGGATGCTTTCGTACGTAGTGGGCGGACCGTGGCGCAACGCGCGCGTAAACGCATTGAGCAAGTCCGGCAATATTCCCGCCCGCGAAACCGCTGATCTTTATCGGCGCACGCAGGTCGTCGTCAACCTTTTCCGAAGCCGGCATCACTTCAATAACTCACGCATTCCAGCGATTGCTCTCAACCCGCGCGTCTATGAGGGACTCGCTTGCGGCGCGATGGTGATTTCCGAGCATCGGCCCGAGTTGGACACGCTCTGCCCTGAAATGCCGACCTTCCGCACGCCGGATGAAATGGAGTTCCAGATTGCACGCTATCTACGCGATCCCGACCTGCTTGCATCCGTGCGGAAGGCCTGCATCCGGCGATTTGCGCCACACACCTACTGCCGTCGCCTGTCAGCAGTCATGTCGACAACGATGAGCGAAATGGAGGTCAATGTGCCCTCTTTATCACTTCCGGCAGCGGTAATCGACGCCGGCAATACAGCGCACGCGAACCTTCCCCCCGGCCTCGCCCAGGACTGGGAGAGCGATGTTGAATGCGTCCGTGTCCAGGATGACGACGGCTTGGTGTTGCAGAAGGCCGCAACCGAAGGCCCAGGCACAGAGTGTGGATTGACCGGCAAAGTTAAATATCACGACGTGGCGGTGGAATTCGAGGTTTTTCTGCGAGCCGGCACAACTTTCATCGCAAAAATCCATCAATTGGAAGCTCGTAACCAATTGGCCAACTCGTATCATCTGATGTGCCAGGGAGAGCGCGCTTATCTGGCCCGGCACGATCATATTTTCTCTAACCTCGTTTTGCCCCTTGAGACGTGGGTCACGCTCTCTCTCTCGATCCTTGATGGGAACCTGATGGTAGCGAGAAATGGCGCCCAGGCCGCCCGCGTTCATGACCGCACTCTGGAGGCCGGCTATTGTTTCCTGGGCATCAAGGGTGGCATGGCTCGGCTTCGCAATGTGCGCATCGGGCCTCCGGCGATAAAGGGTATTAGCCACGCTGCGATCGGACATGACCTGTTGCGCACGCCGGCGAATCCAGTGGCCGCAAGGGTGAGCATCGTGACCACGGTCTATGACCGCGTGGCCTGCCTGAGACGCTGCCTCCGATCTGTGGAAGCGCTCAATTTCAAGGATTATGAACACATCGTCGTGGCGGACGCTCCTCCCATGCAGGTGTTGCGCGAGATCGAGGAACTGACGGCGAAGTATGGCAACTCTCAGGGACGGTTGACTCTCGCGAACCTGAGGACGCGCGTGAACGACTGGGGCATCTCGCCCGCGGCAGTGGGGCTGGCGATGGCCCGAGGCGAGTATCTCAGCTTCCTCTCCGATGACAACGGTTATGCCCCCGATCACTTCGACAGGCTGGTGGCAGCGCTCGACCGTGATCCCAATCTCGGTTTCGCATATAGCTCTTGCCTCTATGATGGCCGCGCGGTGCTCAATGCACCCACACCGAGCCACGGCAGAATCGACCTTGGACAGCCGTTGTTTCGCCGCGAGCTTTTCGAGAAGCATCTCGCGGGGAAGTTGCCGTTTCATGAAGTGAGCTGGGATTGGAAGATGATCGAGAGTTTCATGGGGCGCGGCGTTCGCTGGGCGCACGTGGACAAACCCACGTTCATCTTTCGTCTTGCCAGGTATCCAAATTTCATTCCGGGTGAAGGCATCCCCCGGTAGCGTGTTCGAATCTTCGCGTCCGCCGCCCATATCCGCATTCTTCGGTGGCAACACCCTGTACGCGCAGTGAGAGTGAACCCCACCGGATTTTCAAAACCGGCAGGAGTCCTATAGCATTTTCGGAATGCACGTAGAC
>JBAUCP010000424.1:0-4124 GCA_049677625.1 Occallatibacter sp.
TTGTCTATAACGCTTCTGCTGCTTTGCTTTCCGCATTCCCTGCACGCCAAGAACGCCGGCCTTACGGCAATCGTTGTTTATCCCGATCACGATGGGCAGAGCTACCAGCAGGTTGCCGACTTCATCCTGGGCGGCAAGAACGAAGTGTATCTCTGCGCCGGCACATCGGGGATTGACAAGAATGCGTATCACAAGCTCGCGAAGGTGACGCTGGCCACCGGAATGACGCTGGAGCGCGGCAGCGACGGCGTGCTGATGCTGACCCAGAGCGCGGCGCCTGCATG
Source organism: Occallatibacter sp. (assembly GCA_049677625.1). Lineage (GTDB taxonomy): Bacteria > Acidobacteriota > Terriglobia > Terriglobales > Acidobacteriaceae > Telmatobacter. Next base: position 285 of record JBAUCP010000424.1, read on the forward strand.
CGTGGTTCCCGGAAACGTGAAGTATGACAAGGGCGAGACCTACACCGCCTCAGAGCTTGGCGACAAGGTCGAGATCGAAGCCCGGGTAGTCTCAGGCTCCGATCCGGCGGCAACGCAGATCGTCGCCATCAAGCCGGGCGTGAAGATCGTCTTTGTGGCCGCGCCGGACGAGGAGCTGGCGCAGTACCTGCGCGCGGACCGGCAGGGGAATATTCCGGGATGGCAGCTCTATCTCGGAAAGAATACGGCTGGAGCGCATCTCGCCGCTGCGAAGAAGTCGCTGGCCGCTCTGTTTGTTCAGGCCGGCGCAGCCGATCTCGCGGCGTATGACAGCACAAAGGATGGCAGCGACCCCAACTACGGCAAGCTGAAGGACGCACGGCAGGCCGCGGACCAGGCGCAGGCGCTTGTACCCGGCGACGCCGCAATCGCCGATCTGAGTGGCAAGATTCACGCCGATGTGCTGGCGCTTAGCTCTGCAGCAGAGGCCGGGCTGAGCCAGTATCAGCAGGCGCTCAAGACGCAGGCTGCCGGCTACGCAAACCTGGTGGTCGCGGAAAAACTCGCCGACGGCGCATCCAGCGTGGAGCCCGCAACGCCTGAAGCTGCGGCCGCCGAGTCCGACACCAAACAGGCGCGCGCCGCGCTCGATTCAGTTCTACACGACTGCGAAGGCGACATTGCGGCGCATCGCACAGACGAGGCCGCGCAGAAGATCGCTCCGCTTCACGCCTTCGCGCCGGAGTACGCGCGCGTGGCGAACGACCTCCAGTCCATCTCCGCGCTTTACGTCGCCCACTCCAAGGTGCTTGAAGAACAGCCTGACTGGCCGGGAGCGGTGAAGGAGCTTGAGAAAGCTGAGGCCACGGTCGCAAGCCCCGATACCGAGGCGCTGCTGAAGTCGGCAAGGGAGCAGGCGCTGATTGCGGCGAACAAGGCCGCGGCCGATGACGCGACGCAGAAGAGCCAGCAGGCGCAGACAAGCGGCGACATCATCACTGCCTATGAAGTGCTCGACGACCTGCCGCCCGATCAGCATGCGCTGGTGACTGACCGGCTGGCCACGCTCAAGGACCAGTACGTGCAAGCCGCAGAACAGGCGGCCGCCGGCCTGCAGAAGGCACATGAGCCCATCAACGGCATTGGCGATGAGTCCGGCATCCGCGCTGCTTATGGCTATCTGCAGCGGTGTTTTCAAATCACCAGCGATCCCACGCTGCAGGACCGCATTACGATTCTCGGCGAGGACCTGAGCACCTACTATCTGCAGCAGGGCAAGCACTACGCCGAGAAACCCGATGGAACCGGCGTCAACGTGGGCTGGACGTACCTTTCTGAAGCGCTCGGGTACAAGTCGCAGACTGACTCGGGCGCGATTCACGACGAGATGACGACGGCCCGTCCCGCGCACCTGCTCAAGTCGCGGCTCTCCGTCAAAGTGGATTTCCGCGATCAGACCTCGCGCCGCGACGCCGTCGACTTTGCACAGCAGCTCACTGACTCGCTCGCCACCGGGCTCGAATCCGCGGCCCTCGACGTCAAAGTGGTTGGTCCGCAGGAAGCCACCGCCGTGCTGCCCAACTTCCAGATGGTCGGCGACGTCCTGCAGCACGAGATGACCAAATCGGAAGACGTCGATGCCAAGGAATCGAAGTACCGCTTCGGCCAGGAAGAGGTTCCCAACGAGACCTGGAACCAGGCCAACCGCGAATACGAGCGCGCCAACAACGATCTGGAATCGGAGCGCAGCGTGCTTGAGGGCGCGCAGGCCCACGGCAAGAAGGGCGACATCAAGAAGTCCGAGCAGACCGTCCAGGACGACGAGAAAAAGGTCGAGGACCTGCACGCCAAGCTCGACATGATTCCCAAGACCAAGATGCAGGATGTCGAGCGGCCCTACACCTATTCGCAGATCAACTATCGCTTGAAGATTGTGGTTGCGCTTCAGTTCAGAATCCTGGACAGCTCCGGCGAAGAGGTGGTGTCAACCATTCCCATTCGCAGCGATGCGCCCAAGGAGTACTCCGTGCTGCAAAACGTGAAGCCGGAGGATACGCAGGGCGTTCGCATTGAGGGCGTGATCCCCAACGACAACGACTTTCTTGAGGAAGACGAGTACAAAGCGCGCGATGAGCTGATTGAAAAGGCCAAAGCCAACGTGGCTGCGCTGCCCGCGATCGTGATCGCCAGAGCGGACCACAAGGCGGCCGGCGGAGACAACGACGGCGCGGCGGAGCTTTACATCCTTTATCTCGACTCCACGCCGGTTGCGGACACTCCCGAGCGGCTGAGGGCGCGCAAGTTCCTCGCCGACCAGTTCAACTTCAGAGACATCGGCAAAGAAGCGCCCGAGGAGTAAGGACGCAATGGGCCACGCATTGCTCATCCGCAGTCAGGAGAACCAGTGAGCGGGCAGGGAAGGCCGGCGCCGGAGCGCATTGGAAAGTACGACATCGTCGGCGTGCTCGGCCAAGGGGGCATGGGCGTCGTCTACCGCGCGCGCGATCCGCGCATCGGCCGCGACGTGGCCATCAAGACGCTCACCGAGGGCTTCTCCGGCGACTCGGATATGCTCAAGCGCTTCTATCAGGAAGCGGGGCACACCGGCAATCTGCGCCATCCCAACATTGTCACTGTGTACGACTTCGGCGACGAAGAAGGCCTGCCTTACATCGTCATGGAGTTCCTTGACGGTGAGCCGCTCGACAAGCTGATCCGCGAAAAAGACCGGCTGCACATGAGCACCAAGCTCGACATCATCGAGCAGGTCTGCGCGGCGCTTGGCTATGCGCACCTTCAGGGCATGATCCACCGCGACGTGAAGCCGGCCAACGTCATCGTGCAGCGCGACGGGCTGGTGAAGCTGCTCGACTTCGGCATTGCGCGCACCGGCCAGCAGCCGGGCCAGCAGATTGAGCAGGGGATGACGCGGACCGGCACGCTGGTGGGCACGCCTGCTTACATGGCGCCGGAGCGGCTGCGCGGTGAGCCGTTTGACGGCCGCTCCGACGTTTTCTCCGCAGGCGTGATGCTCTACCAGGCTTTAACCGGAGTTCTGCCCTTCGACGCCGAGTATCCCGCCATCCTTCACCAGATTCTGCAAGAGGACCCGCCGCCGCTCTCGAACCATCTCGCTTCCTATCCGCCGCTGCTCGATCAGGTCATTGCGCGCGCGCTGGCCAAGCAGCCTCTTGACCGCTACGCACACGCCAGCGACATGGCCGCGGATCTGAATGCCGTAGGCGCGCAGTTGAAGGTCGCGCGCGTTGCGGAGCTGCTGGCCGAGGCGCGCGCAGCAGTAGACACGCAAAATTACGTCCAGGCCAAGCAGCTTCTCAGCCAGATTGTGCGCATCGACAGCCAGCATGCCGAGGCTAAGAAGCTGATGGCCGGCGTCGATCAGTACTTCAGCCAGCAGAAGGTGCGCGAGCGCGTGGAGCAGTTGAAGAAGGCGGCAGCAGAGTCCATTGCCGCACGCAACTGGGATCAGGCCATCTCACTGTGCGCCGAGGGCCAGCATCTCGACGCTGGAAATGCCGAAGTGGCGGCGCTGCTGGCCAGAGCCACGGCCGGCAAGCAGATGACGGAGCAGATTCAGCAGCTCATGCGCGAAGCGGAATCGGCGCGCCACTCGGGGAACTACGATACGGCGCGCGAGTTTGCCGGAAAGGCCTCTGAACTCGATCCCGCCGACACGCGCATCCTGGCCATCTGCAACGTACTTGACCAGGAAGCAGCCGAAGCGCGCAGAAAAGCGCAGCTCCGCAAGTTGCTCAGCACTGCGCAGGAGAACCTCGCCGCTCAGCGCCTGCCTGAGGCCTCAAACGCACTGGCTGAAGC
>JBAUCP010000425.1:0-2491 GCA_049677625.1 Occallatibacter sp.
CCCTGGGAATCGCACAGGCGCGAATCGTCTCCGCAAGCGCAACAAACACTGGATGCCGCGCGCGGCCTTCGTAGCACGCATCCAGCTCACGGCCCCACAAATCCAGCAGGGCCAGAGCCGCGGAGCGGTCCGGCACTTCGTCGCCCAGATCGTCGGAGATGCGGCAGTACGCGTAGATCGACTGGAAGTGCGGCCGTAACGCTTTGGGCAAGAACCGCGAGACGACATGAAAGTTTTCGTAGTGCGACTCAGCAAGTCTCCGGCAATAGGCGCGCGCCTCCGCGAGCGACGGCGCAACCGCAGGGATGCGGTACGCAGCCGGCAGCGCAGCCCAGCCGCGGGCGATAAGTTCGTCCTGGGCTGGCGCCTTTGCTTCGCTATCCGTTGCCGCGGTCATCGATTCCTTCCCGACATCACTTTCCTTATGGAACAATCGCCGTCTTGATCTCGCTGGACCGGTTCATCAGCTTCTCAAAAACGCGGTTAAGTTCGTAGAGATGAGCATGGCCGGTAATGAAGGCTCCCGCCTGAAAGCGTCCGCTGGCGATCAGGTCCAGCGCCTTGCGGCAGATGGCCGGCGTGTGATGGAACGTAGCGCGCAGCGTGATGTCGCTATAGTGAATGCGATTGGTATCGAGCATCACATGCGTGTCCGCAGCGCACCCGCCGAAGAAGTTCACCGTGCCGCCCTTGCGCACCAGTTCCACCGCCTCCTGCCAGGCTTCGGGCACGCCCACAGCTTCAATGGCAATATCCACGCCGCGATCCTTCGGCGTGAGGGCGCGCGCATCGCGCACCGCTTTGCGGATGCTGCCCGTCTGCACCACGTGCGTCGCGCCCAGTTGCCGCGCCGCCTCCACCTGGCCGTCGTGCTTTACCAGCGCAATCACCTCGTAGCCCGCCAGCGCGGCCACATGCAGAATCATCAAGCCCAGAGGACCGCCGCCGATGATCGCCACAGTATCGCCTCTGCGCGGATGCGAGTCTTCAAAGCCGTGCACCGCGCAGGCCAGCGGCTCAGTCAGCGCGGCGTGCTCCAGCGGAACGTGCTCCGGCACACGCAGCGTGTTCTTGGTCACAATGCGCGCCGGAATGCGAATGAACTCCGCATACGCGCCATTGTTGAAGAGCAGATCGTCGCACAGGTTCTCCTGTCCACGTCCGCAGTAGTAGCACTGGCCGCAGGGCGCGGAGTTGAGCGCGACCACGCGGTCGCCGGGCGCAAAATCCGCTACTCCTTCGCCTGCCTCCACCACTGTCCCGGCCAGCTCATGGCCGAACAGGGCGGGCGGGACGATCATGCGCGCATGATAGCCTCGGCGAAAAACCTTCAGATCGGTTCCGCAGGTCAGCGCCGCGCCCACCCGCACAATCAGCTCTCCCGGCGCTGCATTTGGAACCGGCACGCGCTCAATGCGTACGTCTTCACGGCCGTGGAGGATTGCGGCCTTCATCGTGGCGCGCCCGTGCTCCAGCGCGGTTTCCACAGTGGCGCGGCCATGATAAATGGCTGTCTCCACAGTCGCGCGGCCGTGATGGATGGCCGTTTCGACTGTGGCGCGCCCATGTTCGATAGCCGTTTCAACCGTGGCGCGGCCGTGTTCGAGCGCGGTTTCGACCGTACTGCGACCGCGCTTGATCACGTTCTTGACTCTGACTGCCATCGAAACGCTCCTACTCTGCCCCCGCGCCTGGGATCGGCTCGATCATGATCTTCATGGAGCCGGCCTGCGGATGCGAAGCAATTTCGATCGCCTCAACCGCTTCTTCCAGCTGGAAGCGGTGCGAGATCAGTTGCGTCAGGTCGAATCCGTCGCGATAGCCCGCAAACACCAGGTCGGTTACCTCATCGAGAATCGGAAATGAAGACGAGTATGAGCCGAGGAGGGTCTTTTCGTCCACACACACGGCGGCCGGATCGATCGTAGCCTCGCCGTGCTGCGTCTGTGCAAACAACATGACTTTGCCGCCGGGCCGCACCGCATCCATGGCAGTGCGTATCAGCGCATTGCCGCCAACAGCCAGGACCACCGCATCCGCGCCGCGGCCATCCGTGGCGGCCATCACGCGCTCCACCACGTTTTCAGTGCCCGCGTGGATGGGATTCGTAAGGCCGAATCGCGCGGCAATTGCATGGCGCTCCGGGAACAGATCGGAGGTAAGCACGGTCGCGCCGGTTCTCCGCGCCAGTGCAGCGTGCATCAGCCCGATGGGCCCCTGGCCGATCACCAGCACCGTATCGTCCGCCGCCAGGCTGAGCATCTTCTGGCCTTTGAGCACCGTGTTCAGCGGCTCCACAAAGGCGGCCTGCTCAAACGGCACACCGTCCGGAATATGCACGACGCCGCCGTTCGCCACCACAAAATCCAACACGCGGATGTACTCGGCAAAGCCGCCACCGGAGGGCTCAAAGCCCGCCGTCGCGCCGGTCTTCTTGTAGAGCGGGCACTGCGCGGGCGTCTGCTTGCGGCAGTAGTAGCACTCCCCGCAC
>JBAUCP010000426.1:0-2362 GCA_049677625.1 Occallatibacter sp.
AGCTCTACTTCACCGATTCCTTTCTCTCCCTATGGATTGCGATATCGGTTCACGGCTGCGTTACAGCATTTTCGATCCAGCTCTTTACAGAAGCCACACAGCAAAGTGGCATTCGCCGCGGCGAATGCCACTTTCAATGCCATCGAAACGTCAACATGTGGATCGAAAATGCTCTAGGTACGTTCCCGCTACGACAGTAACCAAAGCTGGATTTTACGGATGCACCGAATAGAACGATGTGGATCAATAGAAGCGGCGCTGTCCGACGCAACATGTGTGTCAACCGTTTTATTGCCCTTGCGATTCATGCTTCCAGTTTATTCAAATAAGACGAGAGCCGCGGACTTGTGCAGAGGTTCATTAGGGCGCTCAATTTATGCGACATACTTCTGGGACACTACACCAGATTTGGATGTAAATCCTTGCGGCCTGCTTCACTTTCCCAGAAAGTGGAGCAGGCCGTCGCATGAATCGAGTAACCTGATTGCAACGATGCTCTCCACCGCACAAGTCGCCGAGCTGGGCGCCGCTGTTGGCGTGAACGGCCTGATTACCGGCCAAAGCCAGTTGCAGACCTATGAGTGCGACGGCCTCACCAACTTTCGCGTGATGCCCGGCGCAGTCGTGCTGCCGCGCACCGCCGCAGAGGTGCAGGCTGTGGTGCGCGTCTGCGCGCGCCACAAGATTCCCTTTGTGAGCCGCGGCGCAGGCACCGGCCTGAGCGGCGGCGCGCTGCCGGCCGCCGGCGGCGTAGTCATCAGCCTTGCCCGGATGAACCGCATTCTCGAGGTGAACATCGCCGATCGCTACGTCGTAGTCGAGCCGGGAGTGATCAACTCACACGTCACCCAGCGCGTTGCTCCGAGCGGATATTTTTACGCGCCCGACCCCTCGTCGCAGTCGGTATGCACCATCGGCGGCAATGTTGCCGAGAACGCTGGCGGCGCACATTGCCTGAAATACGGCTTCACCGTTACACACACGCTCGCGCTGGACGTGGTGCTGCCGAACGGCGAACTGGTGACCTTCGGCTCGCCCGCTCTGGACGCGCCTGGCTACGACCTCGCCGGCGTATTTGTCGGCTCGGAGGGAACGCTGGGCGTGGCCACTCAAATTACGCTGCGCATCGTCAAGAGGCCTGAGGTTGTGCAAACACTGCTCGCGGCCTTCGATTCGCCGCAGGCCGCCGGGCAGACCGTAAGCGACATTATTGCTGCAGGCATGTTGCCCGCGGCACTCGAAATTATGGACACGCTTGCAATCGAGGCAGCTGAAGCCGCGGTGCACGCGCACTATCCCATGTGCGGCGGCCTGCTGTTGGTTGAGCTCGACGGCCCCGCCATCGACGTGGAGACACTGATGCGCGAAACCCGCGCGCTCTGCCAGAAGAACGGCGCCACCGAGATTCGCGTCGCGCAGTCGGAGCAGGAGCGGATGCTGGTGTGGAAAGGCCGCAAAGCCGCATTTGCCGCCATGGGCCGCATCTCGCCCAACTACATCGTGCAGGACGGCGTGATTCCCCGCACGGCGCTGCCGCGGGTGCTTGCGGAGATTGACCGCATGGCCGCTGCCGTGAGCCTGCGCGTGGCCAACGTGTTTCACGCCGGCGACGGCAACCTGCACCCGCTCGTGCTCTACGATCGCGCAATCGAAGGACAGGAAGAGGTAGCGCTCGATCTCTCTTATCGAATTCTGCATCTGTGCGTAGATAACGGCGGCTCCATCACCGGCGAACATGGCGTGGGCAAAGAGAAGCAGGAAGCGCTCGGTTACATGTTCTCGGAGCCGGATCTCGCCACCATGCAACTGATCCGCTGCGCCTTCGATCCGGACGGCATCGCCAACCCGGACAAGGTATTTCCGCGCACGCGCCTCTGCGCTGACCGCCCCGGTCCCTACAAGCCGCACCCGCTCGAGACCGCGGGCGTTGCAGAGATCTTCTGATGACCGCCGCAATCGCATTGACGCCTGCCGAAGCGATCGCTCATCTCGCCTCGATCGCCGGACCGGAGCACACAAGTCTGTGTGAGGACGCGATCGTAGTCTCTCCGGCAGACACGGGACAGATCGCGGATGTTTTGCGTTTTGCAAATGCAAACGGCTTTGCAGTGACGCCTATTGGCAGCGGCACCAAGCTGAGCTGGGGAAACCCGGTGGCTCCACGCATACGCCTCGTCATGGGGCGCATGAACGCACTGCGCGAGCACTCCTGGCAGGACATGACATGCGGCGTCGAGGCCGGCTGCTCGTGGCGCGCCATGCAATCGCAACTTGCGCGCCATGGGCAGATGGTTGCGCTCGATCCGCTCTGGCCGGAGCAGGCAACCGTCGGCGGCATTGTGGCTGTGAACGACGGCGGCGC
>JBAUCP010000427.1:0-2470 GCA_049677625.1 Occallatibacter sp.
AGGAAAAAGCCACCTTTCACGGCTCTCAAAAAGTCTACGTGTATTCCGAAAATGCTCTAGGTCTTCGAGCGAACGCGCGTGCTGGAAACGAGCCAGATTTTCTGCAAGAATGCAGCGTTAAGGCAGTCCGCCTCTCCACAATGTTTCGCATCACACAAATCCTGACCAGCCCGGCAGGATGTTTTGCCAGGATATCTGGAGCGGTTCCACAATTCGTGTGCCCTTTCTGGCGTCGTGCCAGGTGAGTTTTTCTTGAGGAAAAACCCACTCAGCAGTCGCGGCTTCGGGGTATAGCAATTGTGGAACCGCTGTAGTCATTTGCCGGGTGTGCGCAGATCTTGATTTACGCACAGTCGCTTCACTTGCCGTTTGTCAAATTGGTCCGCCCCATTCCGGCAGGGCGGACCTCAAGTTCGCTGCCTATTTGGATCTTATATAAAGATGCACCGAACCCATAGCCGATGCGAGCTCGCGAACTCCACCCGAGAGATCTTCGCCCATGGGGTTAACCCCCGGCAAGTGGGAAAGCCTTGACTCATATAGAGATGTTTATCGAAAGCACTCTTTCGCGCATTTGCACCCAAGCCACATAAACCACATCGCACGTCACTACGCGGTCAATAATCCCGATATTTCGCGCCAGCACGATGCTCAATTACAGAGTGAGCTTTTCAGAAGCGCGGAATGCACCATCGAATTGGCACTGTCTTCCACACTGAGCCGCCCGCTGGACACGAATAATGTTCATGGGATTCGATAAGTCATGTAGAATCTGTTGCAAATAGCGCCTGGAGTTCCGTTGGCACGTCCCTCGTCGATGTCCGCTACGGAGTTGATCTATGCTTGCGCCGAATCAAGCGACGACGCTGCATGGCAAGAATTTGTTGCGCGTTTCCGTCGCCCCATCTGCCTTTCGATTATCAGGACCGCTTGCCATTGGGGCGCCATTCCTCAGCAGGTCGTGGACGATTTAGCTCAAGACACATACCTTAAACTTTGTGCTGACCGATGCCGTCTATTGCGAGCTTTTGCGAGTGAACGTCCCGAGGCAATTGAAGGTTATATACGGACGATCGCGGTCAACGTAACTCATGATCACTTTAAGTCGCTGCACTCCCAAAAACGCGGCTCTGGAATGGTCGTCCAGTTGGTTGAGGATATTGACAACAAGTCGGCCGATGGCGATTTTGGAGCTCAAGATACCATGGAGCGCGAAATCCTGCTCAAAGAAATCGGTGATTGCCTCAAAGCCTGTTCGGAAGGCCCCGACCAGGAACGGGACTGCCTCATTTTCTGGCTTTATTACCGACAAGGATTGAGTGCCAAGGCTATAGCCGCGCTGCCCACGGTGGGATTGACGGCAAAGGGAGTTGAGAGCGTGATATTTCGACTCACTCGCCTGGTTCGAGAGCGCGTGGTGCAATTGCGAGATCAATCCCAAACTTCGCTCGATCGGAGAGAAAAAGGATTTCGTGCAGCAGAATCGTTTTAATAGGAGAAGCTGGTTTTGACAAGGCCATTCGACAAACATCTCGACGGTGACGAACTTGGTGGGCTGATTTCGTCCTCTTCGACAAGTGCGAGCGATTCACGGCGACCTGCGCATGATGACTTCGAAGAAGCCCGTGGTCACGTTGCGAACTGCCAGGACTGCGCCAAGAAGGTGCAGATGCACGATCGTGTGCAGAACGAGATGCATTCTTTAGCTGCGCGTACTCAGCAGCCGCCGGGTTCCGATTGCTTCCCGACGGGCGAATGGATCAAAGTTGCGGCCGGCTTGCTACCGGAAAGAGAGACTAAAGAACGCTTGAGGCATGCTGCACAATGCGACCATTGCGGACATCTTTTGCAAAGCGCGGCCGTCACGCTGTCAGATGAAGCGAGCGCAGAAGAATTGGAGACTCTTGCAAGCCTGGACAGCGCTCAACCGGATTGGCAAATTTCTATGGCAGAGACACTCCAAAGTGTGGCTTCGGTTGGCAATGCACAGAAAGCCAGATTATCGTGGCCAAAATGGTCCTATTCTTCGTGGCGTTTGGCATTTACGATGGGCGGCGGTTTGGCGCTTGTCGTATTGAGTTGGACCGGATTGCGGGTGCTTCGGCAACCCAATGCCGAGCAATTGTTGGCAAAAGCATATTCCGATCATCGGACAATCGAGGTCAGATTCCGTGGCGCACAGTTTGCTCCAGTAATTCACGACGAACAAAGGGGTGCAGAGTCGGACTTCGATAAGCCCCCGGACCTCTTGAACGCAGAAGCAGAAATCCGCAAGGAGCTATCGAAGGATCCGAATGCTCCGAATTGGCTCGATGCCAAGTCGCGTGCCGAACTCCTCGACGGACACCCCGACTTAGCAATCCAATCGCTGCAGCGCGCGTTGGAAACCAACCCCGATTCCGTCGATCTGCTTACAGACCTTGGGTCGGCTTACTTTGTACGGGCAAGCTCAAAGGACAGCGCTGTGGAC
>JBAUCP010000428.1:0-2825 GCA_049677625.1 Occallatibacter sp.
TTGCGGATCTCGTACCACCATATCGGCGGCACCAGGGCTATCTCATTTTTCAGCCGCTCGGCAACCAGATCGGCGAGCGCGGACGACTCGTCGGCCAAAGCCCAGACCGCTGTAATCGAAACGTCGAGGACGAGTGCCATCAGGCACGTCCTTCGTCCCGTGCGGAGAGGATTTCTTCAAGTGAAAGTTTGCCGATCCGCTGCCGCAGAGCGCGCATTTCCTCAATCGCCCGCCCTACGCGCTCCCGATCGACTTCCGCCTCAGGGCTGAGGCGGGCCACGGGTTTACCGTGGCGCGTTATGATCACGCTCTCCCCGCGCTCCACATCGTCCAGAATGCGGAGGAAGTGAGTTTTGGCTTCAGATGCCTGGATTGTTTGCATAGATCGACCAGTCGTTTTGACCAGTTGAATTATAGCAGGATCAGCTCAAGACTCAATAGCCGCTGGCCACCAACCAGGCCTCGGTGAGCTCGATTTCGGGCTTTTGCGCGGCTTGTATCTGGGACATGGCCAGCTTGACCAGCATGTCGGCCTCGATGTTGACGGGCGCGCCCACGGTGAGGGCGTGCAGGTTGGTCCGCCAGTAGGTGAGCGGCAGAATGGCGATGGCGATCTCCTCGCCGTCAAAAGCGGCGATGGTCAGGCTGATTCCTTCCACGGCCACGGAGCCTTTTTGGACCATCCACGGACGGGTGTTCTCGGGAACCCGCACCTTGAGGGTCCAGTCGGTGGTCTGGCGGTCGAACTGCGGGCTTGACTCGGGGATGACCGGGTCAAGAGCAGTCAGGACGCCGACGCCGTCGACGTGTCCCTGGACGATGTGGCCGCCCAGCGGGCTTCCGGCTGCGGTGGGAAGCTCCAGATTCACCGTGGCTCCGGGTGCGAGCGAGCCGAGCGAGGTGCGATCGAGGGTCTCCTGGGCGAGATCGGCGTGGAAGTATGCCGGGTTCACGTCCAGTGCCGTGAGGCACACGCCGGAGACGGCCAGCGAGTCGCCTTCGCGGAGACGGGCGGCGATGCCGGGGGCCTCGACGGTGATGCGCCGGATGCCACCTCGGCTCTCCAGGCTGACCAGCGTGCCGGTCTGCTCGATGATGCCGGTGAACATGGCTCTATTTTAGAGCCTGTCCAGAACCGGTGGGCCTCGCCGGCGGTAGCGGAGCTTGCTCACGGCGCGACGGGCTGCGGAGGTGGAACGCGAACTGCTAAAAAGGTAGAGGACTGTGTTTCTGGAGATTCCACTGGGATGAAGCAGTTTGAGCCTTTCAGGCTGGATGTGGCGAATGGCTGCCTGTGGCGGGAGGGGACGCAGATTTCTCTGCCGCCCAAGCCGTTCGCGGTGCTGCAATATCTGGTGGAGAATCCGGGGCGGCTGATTACCCACGACGAGCTGCTCGATGCGCTGTGGCCGGAGACGTTTGTGCAGCCGCAGGTGCTGCGCACCTACATGCTGGAGCTGCGCAAGGTATTGGGCGATGACGCGGGACAGCCGCGGTTTATCCAGACACTGCCCAAGCGCGGTTACTGTTTTGTGGCTGCGGTGACGGATGGGCCCGGCGCTGCGCGCGCCGCGATGCAGGCGGCGGCGTGCGAGGTGAAGCCGGCTGGGTTTGTGAATCGCAGCGATGAGCTCGCCCGGCTGAGGGCGGAGTTCGAGAAACTGGCGCGCGGAGAGCGGCGCGTGGTGTTTGTCACCGGCGAAGCGGGGATTGGCAAAACGGCGCTGGTGGATGCATTTTGCCGGCCGGAGAACTTTGCCGCGCCGGCGAGTGTGGCCCGCGGCCAGTGCGTGCCCGGAGTAGGCGTGAAAGAGGAGTATTACCCGGTGATGGAGGCGCTGGGACAGCTTTGCGCCTCAGCGGATGGAGACGCGGCCTGCAGCATCCTGGCACGGATTGCGCCTGCGTGGCTGGCCAGGCTGGGCCGGCCGGCCGGGACGGGCGCGAGCGATGCGCAGGAGCGCATGCCCGGCGACCTGTGCGCGGCACTCGAAGAGCTGGCCGGCGCCAAGCCGCTCATCCTGGTGCTCGAGGACCTGCACTGGGCCGACGAGTCTACGCTCAACCTGATCTCAGCGCTGGCGCGGCGGCGTGCGCCGGTGCGGCTGATGGTGCTCATGACTTACCGGCCGCGGAGCGTGGCAGCCGCGCACTCGTTAAAGGCGCTCAAGCAGGACCTGCGCGTGCGCAAGCTCTGCGAGGAGATTGCTCTGGCGCCGCTGACCAGAACGTCAGTGAAGCTGCTGTTGAGCGGGGAACTGAAGCAGGATGTGCTGCCGGAGGGGTTGAGCGCATTCATTCACCACCACTCGGAGGGCAATCCGCTCTTTGCCATTGCCATTCTTGAGCACTTGATTGCGCAGGGCTGCCTGGTGTGCGGCAAGAACGACGGCGCAACGGCATGGGAGCTGCGCACGCCGCTCGACGAGGCTGGCGCGGGCGTGCCCGACGAGCTGGCGCAGATGGTGGAGCTGGAGATCGAACGGCTCAGTCCCCTGGAGCAGAGCGTGCTCGAGGCCGGAAGCCTGACGACAATCGCATTTTCGGCGTGGGCGGTTGCCGCGGCGCTTGAAAAAGATGCGGCCGAGATCGAAGAGCGGTGTGACGATGTGGCGCGGAGGGTGCATTTTGTGGAGCGCGCCGGAGAGGATGAGCTTCCCGGAGGAGCCAGCTCGACTTTTTACGTCTTTGCCCACGGGCTCTATCGCGAGGTGCTTTACCAGCGCCAGGCCGCGGCGCGGCGCGCACGCAGACATGTGCGGATTGCCGAGCGGCTGGGCGAGCTGTTTGCCGGGCGCGAGGCCGATGTGGCGCGCGAGATGGCG
>JBAUCP010000429.1:0-17087 GCA_049677625.1 Occallatibacter sp.
GCGGACGGTTGATTTACATCGGCGCGGGTTCCAGCGGCCGCATCGCTGCGCTGGACGCATCGGAAATTCCGCCGACTTATTCGACCTCGCCGCAGACCGTGCAGGACATCATGGCCGGCGGACCCAAGGCGCTGGCCTCGGCGGTCGAGGTCAACGAGGACTCCGAAGAGCTGGGCCAGCGCGACATCGCGCGCCGCCGCCCCACGCGGAAGGATGTTGTTGTCGGCGTTTCAGCCTCCGGCCGGACCCCCTATGTTGTGGCGGCAGTTGCCTATGCGCGCGCACGCGGCGCACGCACGGCAGCCGTGACCTGCAACCACGGAACCCCGCTCCAGGCCGCCGCCGATGTGGCCATCATTGCCGAAGTGGGCCCCGAGGTGATCTCCGGCTCCACGCGCATGAAGGCCGGCTCGGCGCAAAAGATGGTGCTGAACATGATCACCACCGGAGCCATGACCCGGCTCGGCTACGTGTACGAGAACCTGATGGTCAACGTGCACATGCAGAACTCCAAGCTGGTCGAGCGCGGCATCCGCATCCTGATGAGCGCCTGCAAAATTGACCGCCCCACCGCTGTGGACACGATCAAGAGCGCCGGCCGCAGCGTGCCGGTTGCGCTGGTCATGCTCAAGGCCAGAGTCGACAAGCCCGAAGCCGTGCGCCGGCTGGCCAAGTCCGACGGCAACGTGAGGCTGGCCATTGAGGATACTGTGCTGGAACTCTAGAAACGCGACGGCGCGATGAGAAAAAACAAGTGGGGCAGGCCGAGTGCCTGCCCCATTTGTTTTGCTTCGCGTTACTGCGCCTGCGGCTGCCCGCGGTGCTCGCGCCGGTTGGCGAGCATCTGCTCGAACTGCTGCTTTTCTGAGTCGGTGAGCAGCGCCTCAATCTTGTTGCGGCTGTCCTCCATCACGCTGCGCATCTTCATCCGGCGGTCCCGCGGCATCAGCGTTGCGTCGTCGCGGATGCTCTCCATCTGCTGCTGCCGGTCGGCAATGATCGGCCTGATCTGGTCCACCTGGTCCGGGGTGAGCCCGAGTTGCTTGCCCAGGCGGCGCGCTGCACGCGCGGGGTTGACAGCGTGTTGCGGCTCCTGTTGCTGCGGCGCGGTCTGTGCTGCCGGCTGCGAATCTTGCCCGGCCGGCTGCGAGTTTTGCTGCGAGCTCTGAGCCGTCGGGGGTGCAATGCCCACCTCAGGCTGGCTCTGGCCGGGAGCCTGGGCCATCAAAAGCCCGGTCGAAAAAAGCACTCCCAACGCAAGGGAAAGACTCCAAATACGCATTTCATTTCCTCCATGCAGCCAGCTCGTGCGCTGGTCTGGTTGTTAGGTATAGACCCAGCGCGCGGAATCAAAGTTGCGGAGGGTGAAGTCCCCGGCACTGACGGCGCGATTGAACAGCTTGCGGAGAAATCGCGGCTTCCCGGGGCCGGATGTGTAGAAGAGAGCCAACTTTAGTAGACTCAACGGCAGCATGGTTGATTTTCTTCGTATTCCCTGCCGCCTTTCGCTTGCGCTTGCTGTCGCCCTGGGCGCCGCTTCCCTTCCTTCCTTCACTCGAGCGCAAGGAACTCACCTCTGGACCCAGTCGCAGCTCGAAGAGTTTGAAAAGGGCACGCCGCAGGGTGTGGCGCTCACCAACGACGGCCATCTGCGCCAGGGACCGGGACTCAAGGAAGTGCTCACCACGCCCTCGACCTTCGTGTGGTCGGTAGCGGCGGATAAGAACGGCGTCGCCTACCTGGGAACCGGCTCGCCGGCCGCGGTGCTGCGCGTGGACAGGGACGGCAAATCGACGACGCTCTTTGAGAGCCGGGATGTGAGCGTGCAGGTGGTGCGGCTTGGCCCCGATGGCGCTCTCTACGCGGCCACCATGCCCAGCGGCAAAGTCTACAAGCTCAAGACGAACGCGGACTCGAAGCAGGACGAGGCAAGCGCAACGGTCGTCTTCGATCCGGCAAAACTGGATGGTACGGGCGACGCCAAGCCGGCCGCGAAGTCGCACTACGTGTGGGACCTGGCCTTCGACTCCGCGGGCCGGCTCTACATCGCTGCCGGCGATCCCGGCGCGGTCTACCGCGTGGACGCAACCAAACCGGACGCCAGGCCGGAGATGTTCTTCACCAGCGACGAGGCGCACATCCGCGCGCTGGACTGGGACGCGAAGGGCAATTTGATTGCGGGCTCCGATGGCTCGGGGCTCGTCTACCGGATTGATCCAATGGGCAAGGGCTACGTGCTCTTCGAGGCGCCGCGCCGCGAGATCACTTCTGTGGCCGTGGGCGCTGACGGCACCATCTTTGCGGCCTGCGTGGGCGACAAGAGCCACAACCCGCTGCCGCCGTTGCCGGTGCAGGGCGTGGGCTCGGTGACCATTACCATCGTACAGCCGGGTTCCGTGCAGGCCGTGAATTCGAGCAACGCGGTGCCGGAAGGAACCGAGATCTACGCGCTGGCCGACGGCCAGGCGCCGCGCAAGCTCTGGGAGAGCAAGGACGATATCGTCTACGCGCTCGCCAGCCGGCCCGACGGGCTGCTCGCCTTCACCGGAAATCGCGGCCACATCTACCGCATTCAGGACAATGGCGACTATGCGGATGTTGGGCATCTCGACGCGCAGCAGGGGCTGAGCTTCGCCGCGCAGGGCGGAGATTTTCTTATCGGAACCGGCAACACCGGCAAGCTCATTCGGCTAGGCGTGGCTGAGCAGCACGAGTACGCGAGCGACGTTCTCGACACCGGCGCGATGGCACAGTTCGGCCGCGTCGAAGTCGAGCCGGGCTCGCAGGAGTACGAAATCCTTACCCGCACCGGCAATGTGGAGCAGCCGGTGCGGGGATGGTCCGACTGGGAGCCGCTCAAGGATGGCTCCGTCGCCTCGCCTGCCGGCCGGTACCTGCAATGGAAAGCCGTGCTGCGCGCGGGCGGCGTGGTGGGCAGCGTAGGCGTGAATTATCTGCCGGTGAACGCGGCGCCTGTCGTCGACGAGATTGTGGTGGCGCCGGGCGCGCGGCTCAACCCGCAGAACTCGATGGGCCAGCCGCAGACGGTTAGCATCTCGCTTCCCTCCGCAGGCCAGGGAGCGGTGAGCTTCGATGCCAACAGCAACAGCACGCCACTGCAGGCGATGAAAGACCGCACCGCGATCACCGTCCGCTGGGCCGCGCACGACGACAACGGCGACGACCTGACCTATTCGCTCTACCTGCGCGGCGACGGCGAGACCGTCTGGCGGCTGCTCAAAGACAAGATCACGGACAAGGCCTACAGCTTTGACGCTACGCTGGTGCCCGACGGCGGCTACCAGGTGAAGGTTGTCGCCTCCGACGCGCCCTCGCACACCCCCGGCAGCGCGCTCACCGGTGAAAGCATCAGCGACCGCTTCGTGGTGGACACCACCCCTCCGGATATCGTGGACCTGAAGGCCGCTGTCGAGGCGCATGCCTGCACGGAGCAGCCCTGCCGGCAGCCGGTCCGCATCGCCTTCACGGCGCAGGACTCGGCCTCGCCCATCGCGCACGCCGAGTACTCGCTCGACGCCGGGCCGTGGCAATACATCAACCCCGTGGGCGAAATCTCCGATTCCAAAACCGAGCACTACGATGTGCAGGTTCCCGCGGCGGTCGACTCCAAACCCGCCGAGCATCTCGTCGCCGTCCGCGCCTACGACCGGTATGACAATGTGGGCGTGGCCAAGACCGTGATTCCTGCGCAGGGCAAATAGATGCGATTCGAGCTCTATGTTGCGGCGCGGTACTTGAGGGCCAAGCGGCGGCAGGCCGTGGTGGGCGTGGTCACAGCGATCTCTGTCGCCGGCGTCACGGCGGGCGTGGCCGCGCTCATCATCGCGCTGGCCATCACCAACGGCATGCGGCGCGACCTGCAGGACAAGCTCGTGGACTCGACCGCGCACGTGCAGTTGATGTCCACTGAGAACGTAGGCATCCGCGACTGGCAGCCGCTGATGGAGCGCGTGCGCAAGGTTCCGCATGTGCTGGCCGTCTCACCGGGGCTGTGGGAGCAGGTGCTCGTAGCCCGCGGCGCGCGCGATCAGGGCGCGCTGATTGAAGGCATCTTGCCCGACGAAGAAATGAAGGTGAGCCACCTGCTCGACAAGGCCACGCCCGGCGCGGTGCAGGCGCTTGAGCCGGCGACGGCTGGGGAAACACAGGGCGCGCTGCCGCCCATTGTTCTGGGCAGCGATCTGGCGGAGACCATCGGCGCTTCCGTCGGGGATTCGGTGATGCTGATCAGCCCGCAGGGCGAGCTCACGCCCATGGGCATCATTCCCAACTACGTGCACTTCCGCCTGGCCGGCACTTATCACACCGGCTTCTACCAGGACGACTCGGGGATGGGCTTTCTGCGGCTGGCCGATGCGCAGCGGCTCTTCGACGAGCCCGATCTGCTCTCCGTAATCGGCTTCCGCGTGGATGACCCGAACCGCGCGCCGCAGATTGCCGGAAACATTGAACTGGTTGCCGGCAAGGGCTACATGACCACCAACTGGACTGACACCAATCACGAGCTGTTTCACGCGCTCAGGCTCGAGCAGGTGGTTACGTTCATCGTGCTCGCGCTCATCGTCATCGTGGCCGCGCTCAACATTCTCATCGCGCTCACCATGATGGTGATGGAAAAAACCCGCGACATCGCGGTGATGATGAGCTTTGGAGTGGAGCCGGGACAGGTGCGGCGCATCTTCATGCTGCAGGGCTTGCTCATCGGCGTGATCGGCACGGTGCTGGGGCTGGCGCTGGGCTACTTCGCCTCCTGGGCCGGCGGCCATTACCACATTCCGCTCTCACCCGACGTCTACTCGATCGACACGCTTCCCTTCGCGCCGCGTTGGATGGATGGCGTGATCGTCTCGGTGGTGTCGATTGGGATTTCGTTGCTGGCGACGCTGTATCCGTCGTCGTCGGCGGCCAGGGTGCTTCCGGCTGAGGCGCTGCGGTATGAGTAGAGCAGCTCGCGCGAGAAGGCCCAAAGCGGGAAGTAGGACACTTCGCTCGAAGAAATCTGTTGAGGGGCGAGAACTTCCGTGGCAGTTTTAATCTATGCGCTCCATTACTCTGAGCCAGTTAAGGAACACGCGGCAATTAAAGGCCTGGCTTAGAGCGGGAGAGACCATTGAATTGCGCGAGCGAAACCGGGTTCTGGGCTGGATCGTGCCGGAAAAACCCGCTGCCGCGGATCAGCCCCAGAATCAGACCGAAAGCCACGATTCCCTGCCCTGAAGAGATCATTGCGGCGTAATAATCCCGCCCAGCGCGTGGTGGCGCGGCAGCACGATGCCGCGATGATCCACCTGGGCGGGCGCGGCCTTGGGCGCATCTGGAATGCGGTTTTCGCGCTCGATTAATGCCCCGCCGCAGGCCGGGCACCAGTCGGCCACCGTCTTCTCGCCCAACACGGCATGGCATTGCGTGCAGATTTGCTCCATGCACACAGATTAACGGATGAGACCCATCCGGCCACAGCGTTCGGCGCGTTCCCGCTACACTGGAATCATGCACCCACCGGTTCGCCTGGTCGCGATCGACATGGACGGCACGCTCCTGCCCACGCTCTCGCACCACGTAAGCCCGCGCAACGCGCAGGCGCTCCGTGCCGCGCAACAGTCCGGCATCACCATCGCCATCGCCACCGGCCGCCGCACCGCTTACACCCTGCCGCTGCTCGAAGGGCTCGGCCTGCGAGCGGATACGCCGCTCATTACGTCGAATGGTGCAGTGACTAAAACTCTCGGAGGCGAACTGGGCAGTGAGCTGATTGACCGGTGCCATCTTCCCTCCCGCGTGGCCCGCGGGCTCTGCGGCCTGCTCCGCCCCTTCGGCAGCATTGTCTTCACCTTTGACCGCCCCGGACGCGGCGAGCTGGCGCTAGAAGATCTCAACCAGGCGCACGGCCGCATCTCGCTCTGGGTTGAGGCCAATCGCAACGCCATTGAGGTCATCAAGCCGCTCGAAGACGCTCTCGTGGACGGCGACGATCCCATTCAGGGCATGGTGGCCGGCGGCCTAGACAGGATGCGCGCTGCGGAAAAAGCGCTCAAGGCCAGCGAATGGGCCGATGCGTGCGAATCCGTGCGCACCGAATATCCTGCCCGCGATCTCTCCATCCTCGATCTGCTGCCGCCCAGCGTCACCAAGGGATGGGCACTCGAGCGGCTCGCCGCGCGGCTGGGCGTCGATCGCAAGGAGACCATGGCTATCGGCGATAACTGGAACGATGTGGGCATGTTCGAGTGGGCCGGCCAGCCGGTGCTGATGGCCAATGCGGCGCTCGAACTACGCGCCCTGGCCAAGACGAACGGCTGGAAGCAGGCGCCGGCGAACGACCAGGACGGCGTTGCGGTGGTGCTCGAAGCCGCTATCAAGAAACTTTCCGGCCAGCAGGTTGTGGCCGCAGGGTAGGATGTATTGGTGCCAGTGATTACACGCAGAGTCCTCATCGCCGCCGCAATGGCTGTGCTTGCGCTCACTGCGCACGCCTCAGAGCGCGTAACGCTGAGCAACGGCTACGCGATGAGCTGCGACCACCACGCTCAGGTGGAAGGCCATGTGCGGCTTTACCTGAGCCCCGGCGAAGACAATTACATTGAGTTTCCCCAGGTTGAGATTGCGGGCATTGAAGAAGTCGCCGACCCTCCGCCGCAGCCGGCCGTTGCACCGGCCGCCGTCAGTCATTCAACCGCGCTCACCACGGCCGATCTGGGCGAGATGCTGGCCGCAGCCGGTAAGGCGCACAACCTGGACGTAGATCTGCTGGCCAGCGTGGTGAAGGCTGAGAGCGGAGGCAATTCGCGCGCCGTAAGCCGTGCCGGTGCCCAGGGGCTCATGCAGTTGATGCCGAAGACGGCCTCCAGCCTCGGCGTTCAGGACAGCTTTCAGCCCGAGCAAAACGTTCAGGGCGGCTCAGCTTATCTTGACGCGCTGCTCACGCGCTACGGCAACAATCTTGCGCTGGCGCTGGCTGCCTACAATGCAGGCCCCGAAGCCGTGGACAGGTATCGCGGCATTCCGCCGTACCACGAGACGCGCGTCTACGTGGCTCGCGTGATCCACGAATTCAACCGCCGCGTGCTGGCGCGCGAGGCGCAGGAACGGCGCGTGATCTCATCCTCAGCATCCCAGCCGGCCACGGCCAGCCATTAGGGCTCCTGCGTTCGGAGACGGAGCGCGCCGCCACCCGGATGCGGATGAGCATTGCATGAGAAACCGCACAGACTCCTGGAGTTTTTCCGGACAGGCGCGGGCGGATTTTGCTCCTGCCCTTCCACGCTAACTGCAAGCTTTCACTGTCATTTACATGAAGACGGCTGTCCGGCCGCCGCAAACCCGCATTTCACGAACTGTGGAAGCTGAATTGCATCCGTACTGCTATAGCGTTTCTCCAGTTGGTGTATAGCAGAGCCGATTGGCTCAAGTGGCGTTTTTCCTTAAGAAAACGCCACCCTGCAATACGGCAAAAACTCCACAGGAACTGGAGAAACGCCTTTGATCGATAGCGTTCAGCGGAGTCCGATGGCACGGCGCCGGACCAAAACAGGAGAACATGCAGACTAGAGGCGATAGCCCTGCGGCAGGCGGATCAGCACGGGAATCTGCACACGAATCTGGACAGGAACTCGCGGCAAGTGACGCACAGGCTGCGGCTGCTTCGCTCGATCCGGGCGACTGGGCCGGATTCCGCGAGCAGGCGCACCGCATGCTCGACGACATGCTGGGCTCCATGGAGCGCATCCGCGAAGCGCCAGTGTGGCAGCCGATTCCCGACGAGGCGCGAGCGCACTTCCGCGGCGAGTTGCCGGCCAAGCCAACGGCGCTGGACCAGCTTCACCACGAGTTCATGACCCGCATTGTGCCTTTCACGGCGCGCAATGCCCACCCCGGATTCATGGCCTGGGTGCAGGGCGGCGGCACGCCCGTGGGCATGCTGGCCGAGATGCTGGCCGCCGGCCTCAACGCCAACCTGGGTGGGCGCGACCAGATTCCCCTCGAAGTGGAGCGCCAGGTTACCGAGTGGATGCGCACCCTCTTCGGCTTTCCTGAGACAGCCTCGGGGATCATGGTCACCGGAAGCTCCATGGCAAACTTTATGGCGGTGAAGATCTCGCGGGACGCGAGCCTTGGCTACGATGTGCGCCGCCAGGGCCTGGCGCAGCAGCATAGATTGACCGCCTACAGCTCGACCGCCGTGCACGGATGCGTGGCCCAAGCGCTCGATCTCGCCGGCCTGGGCAGCGATTCGCTCCGGCTCATTCCTGTTGACGGCCGCCACCGCATCGATCTTGAAGCGCTGGCGCAGGCTGTCGATGCCGATCGTGCTGCCGGCTTCACGCCGTTTCTGGTGGTGGGCACTGCGGGAACCGTGGACACCGGCGCGATCGACGACCTCGCCGGCATGGCCGCATTGTGCGCCGCGCAGCAGCTCTGGTTCCACGTCGACGGCGCCTGCGGAGCGCTGGGCATGCTGTCTGCTGAAGTGGCGCCGCGGCTCAAGGGGATCGAGCTGGCCGACTCGCTGGCCTTCGACTTTCACAAATGGGGCCAGGTGCCTTATGACGCGGGCTTCCTGCTGGTGCGGGATGGCGCCCGGCATCGGCAGTCGTTTGCCTCCTCGGCCGCTTATCTTGCGCGCGGCGACCGCGGCATGTCTGCCGGCTCGCCGTGGCCCTGCGACCTTGGCCCGGATCTTTCACGCGGCTTCCGCGCACTCAAGACCTGGGCCACCTTCAAGGCATACGGGACAGAGGCTATGGGCGCGGTCATCGCAAACACCTGCGCGCTGGCGCGCTATCTTGAAGGCCGCATCGCCGCCTGGCCGGAGCTGGAGCTGCTGGCTCCGGTGGAGCTCAATATTGTGTGCTTCCGCTATCGCGGCGCAACCTCCGCCGGCCCCGCGACGGAGAATTTCCTGAACCAGATCAACGGCGAAATCGTCATCAGGCTGCAGGAGTCCGGAGCCGTAGCGCCTTCGACTACGCAGATCGGCGGAAGGCTGGCCATTCGCGCGGCCATCGTGAATCACCGCACCACGCGCGCCGATATCGACACGCTGGTGGAAGCTGTTCTCGCTGCCGGCCGGTCGCTGTGCCCGGCTGCGCCCCGCGCTGAAACCGGCAAGCAAAAATGGAAGCCGTGGATTGAGCGCAACGCGAGGCTGGAAGAAATCGATTTGCAACTTGGGGCGCAGCTTGGGGCGGAAGCGGGTCTCGAGAAAAAGGCTGAGGTTGCGCTGCGTTTTCAGCGCGCGATGCTGCTCACCCAGCAGGGTCGCACCATGGAGGCGCGCAGCGAGCATCTGAAAGTCGTCGCGCTCGATCCCTTCAACCTGCGCAACCTGAATGCGCTTGGATTGCTGCTGGCCATCACCGGAAACCGCAAGGCCGCGCTGCTGGTTCTCAGCCAGGCGGTGAAGGCTGCGCCGCAATCGATCCAGAGCCGCGTGAATTACGGCGGAGTGCTGCTGGAAGAAAGAGACGGGCCCGCGGCGCTGGAGCAGTTTGAAGCGGCGCTGCGCATCGACCCCTCGTTTCCGCAGGCTCATGCGGGCATGTTTTACGCGCTCAGCCGGCTGGGCGACAAGGAAGCGGCGGAGTCGCACCGGCGGCTGGGCTTTGAACAGAAGAACGTCTTCGTCAACCTTTTCCGCGGAGCGGGGCAGCCGATTCCGGTGGTGCTGCTGGTCTCTTCCGTCGGCGGCAACACCCCGATTGAGAAACTGATCGACGACACGGTCTTTCAGACTTATGTGATCGTCGCCGACTTCTACGACGCTTCCAATCCGCTGCCGGAACACCGGCTGATTGTGAACGGCATCGGCGACGTCGAGGTCTCAGAGGAAGCGTTGCGTGCGGCCGAGTCTTTGCTTGCGCATTCGCCGGCGCCCGTAATCAACTCTCCGGCAGCGGTGCTGGCCACCGGACGCTGCGAGAACGCCGCGCGCCTGCGGACGATTCCCGGCATGGTGACACCGCAGACGCAGTTGCTCCCCTATTCCCTGCTTGCCGGGCCTGACGGAGCTGCCGCGTTGCTCGATCGCGGCTTCACCTTCCCGCTGCTCTTGCGCGTGCCCGGCTTCCACATGGGCGAGCATTTCATTGATGTGCCGTCCGCCGAAGAGCTGCCGTCAGCCGTTGTGGGGCTGCCCGGCGCGGCGCGCACCGATGCTGAACTGCTTGCCATCCAGTATCTCGATGCGCGCGGAGCCGATGGCTGCTCGCGCAAGTATCGCGTGATGATGGTCGACGGCGAGCTTTATCCGCTGCACCTGGCCATCTCGCCGTACTGGAAGATTCACTACTTCAGCGCCGACATGGCCGACAAGCCCGATCATCGCGCCGAGGAAGCGCTCTTTCTTGCCGACATGCCGGGTGTTCTGGGCGCGCGCGCCATGGACACGCTTCAGCAGTTGCAGGCTGCGCTTGGATTGGACTACGCGGGCATCGACTTCGGGCTCAGCCCCGATGGAGAGGTTCTGCTCTTTGAGGCAAACGCGACCATGGTAGTGGTGCATCCCGATCAGGGCGAGCTCTGGGATTACCGCCGTCCCGCGGTCGACCGCATTCACGCCGCCGTCCGCCGGATGCTGTTGAGAAACGCGGGCGTCCCCGCACCCGCGGCCGACGAAGAAACCCTCAAGCCCATTCCGGCTGCGCTTTGCGGCTGAGTCGCTGATTGGCGTTTGAGCGGCTCGTGCACTTCTTCATGAGTGGTGTAGCTTCGGAAGCATTGGCCACTCGCCCACAACCCGAAAACCTGGCGATTTCTCTGCCCGCGGTGCTCGATGAGTGCCTCAGCGATTTGGCGGGCGTCGAGGTCCAGGCATTCCGAATTGCGGTCGGCGGGATGCTGTAACGAAAGGACCGGTTGAGCCGGTGGTATGGTGAACTGTGCAGGGGAGGCAATACCATGACGATGCCCCGAAGGAACGGAATTTCGCTGCTTCTCACCTTCCTCCTCGTCTCCACATTCTTTGTCCGCGCTGAAACGATCCCGGGTCTGGGTGCTGCAACCTTTCTCACTTCGACGCGCTCAGCGGCCGCAGAGCACGAGTTTATGCGCGGTCTGCTCTTACTTCACCTTTTCGAATACGACGATGCCGCCAACTCGTTCATCGCCGCGGAGAAAGCGGACCCCGATTTTGTGATGGCATATTGGGGAGAGGCGATGACCTTCAATCATCCTGTCTGGAACGAGGTAGATGTCCAGGCTGGCCAGGCAGCTCTAGCCAAATTTGGCCCCACACCGGATGCACGTACCCAGCGGATCGCCGATCCACGCGAACGAGCCTGGTTCAGCACGGTTGAGATTCTGTACAGTGGCGTAGGCAGCAAGCCCGAGCGCGACGCCCGCTACGCGACGGCGATGCAGCGGTTGAGCCGCTCCTATCCGAAAGACGATGAGGCCAGGCTCTTCTGCGCGCTGGCGCTGCTGGGCAAAAGTGAAGGCGTGCGCGATGTTCCAACCTACCTCGAGGCTGCGGCAATCGCGAAGGCGGTCTTCATGAGGAACCCCGGCCATCCCGGCGCGGCCCACTACTGGATTCATGCGATGGACGACCCGCAGCACGCCGCGGGGGCGCTCGTGGCCGCGCGTGCGTTGTCGAAGATCGCGCCCGATGCGGCGCACGCGCAACATATGTGCTCGCACATTTTTCTGGCGCTGGGGATGTGGGATGACGTGGTGCGAGCCAACATCGCGGCCACCGCAGTGACGAACCAGCACGCCGCAGCAGCAGGAAGGCCGCCCAGACGCTGCGGCCACTATAATTACTGGCTCGAATACGGCTACCTCGAACAGGGTCGCATCGGCGCAGCAAAGAAGGTGGTTGCCGGCTGCCGCGATGAAGCGACGCAACACGGAATGGCGGCCAAGGCGCGCGGGACCGTCGATCCTGACGATGCAAGTGTCTCCTCTTTCGTAGAGATGCGCGCCCGCTATCTCGTCGACACCGGTCGCTGGCAGGATGAAGTGGCCGGATGGAAGGTGGACATGGGTGGGGCGCTCATGCCGAAAATCAACGATGCATTCGCCACCGGGTTTGCTGCCGCTGAAGGCGGCGATCTGCCCACCGCCAGAAACTCTCTCGCCACGCTGCTCGATCTCTCGCTGCAGGCTCCGGCTGCCTTCGATGCTGCCGGCACGCCGCCAGGCGGTCCCATGCGCCGGGTCCCGCAGATTCAGAGGCTGCAGCTGCAGGCGGTTATCCTGTCGGCTGAAGGCCACGGAGACGAGGCGATAGCGATGGCGCAGCAAGCGGTGGCGGCCGGCGAAGGATTGCCCTATGCGTTCGGCCCTCCAAGCCCTAAGAAGCCCTCGTACGAGCTTCTTGGTGAGCTCCTCCTCAAAGAGAGCAGGAATGCGCCCGCGCGTGCGGCGTTTGAGGCCTCATTACAGCGCGCTCCGCAGAGAACTGAATCGCTGTTGGGCTTGGCACGCGCAGAAAGTGCGATGGGAGACAAGGCAGCAGCAGCCGAGACTTGGCGCAAGCTTCTCGAGATTTGGAAGAATGCAGACCCCGAGTACTTGCCGGAAGAGAACGCTCAGCGCAATCTCTCGGCTCTATCGCACGTAGCGAATTAGAACATGTATCCCGAGAATATCGCCGGCTACGCGGCGCCCGGAATTACCGCTCTGAATTGGCGAATTCAGCCCGAGGCACGTTTCGAAGCAGCGGTCCGTCGAATCGCGCTAAGGGATTGATTGTGTGCTCATCGAGAAACGGAGAACTTCAGGCTGGGTTAAGCCAAGCTCGTCACGCATCTGTCCATCGTGTCCCCACCTGCTGCGCAGTCGAACACGTTGATATCGCGCAAGGCCGCCATGCGACATTTTGTTGCGTGCCTCTTGACAAACCATAGCCAAATGGTTATGGTTTTGAGTATGAAGCCGGCGAATGCCAATCGCGTGCAGCGTGCTCTTGCCGATCCGACCCGTCGCACGATCTTCGAGCGGCTGGCCAGCCGGCAGCGCAACGAATCACGAAACCTACCCCAACCTCGCACTACAGAGCAGAAAGGATAAGCCATGCAAATCAAACTCACAGGCATCTTCGTGGACGATCAAGACAAGGCCCTGAAGTTCTACACCGACGTTCTGGGCTTCCAAAAGAAACATGAATTCCCGGCCGGGAAACACAAATGGCTCACAGTGGTCTCTCCCGAAGAACCGGAAGGCGTGCAACTGGTTCTGGAGCCCAACGACGGCTGGAATCCGGCCGCGAAGACCTATCAACAAGAGATCCATCGGCAAGGGGTTCCGGCGGCTAACTTCTTCGTCGGGGACGTCCAAAAGGAGTACGACCGGCTCAAGCAGCTCGGCGTGACGTTCACCAAGGAGCCAACAAAGACTACGGGATCGACCATCGCGGTGCTTGACGATACCTGCGGAAATCTCATCCAGATCACACACCTGGATTGGTAAATCGCCTGGTAAATTGTCTGGTAAGTCGGCTGGTAAAGTGATTGGTAAATTGCCGGGTAACTCACCTGGCAAATTGTCTGGTAGCGCACCACAGGACTGAGGGGGCTCTGCATGCAAGCCGTAACGAACAATGTTTTCAGGGCCCTCGCCGACCCGACTCGCCGTGCGATCTTTGAGCGCCTGGCCCGCCACGGGGAGCAGACGGTGCATGCCTTGACCGATTATTCTGGCGTGTCGCAACCCGCAGTCTCCAAGCACCTGACCGTGTTGAAGCGGGCAAAGCTGGTACGGCATCGCCGCGAGGGACGCGAGACTCACTATCGCGCATGGCCCGACGCGCTGGCGCCCATGGTGGACTGGCTCGATCACTACGGCGCCTTCTGGCGCGAACGATTCGATCGACTCGAAAACCTGCTGAACAGGATGGACAAATGACCGACACCGCTCCGACACGAACTCTCGTCATCGAACGGGAGATGGCGCATCCTCCGGAAAAAATCTGGCGGGCGCTCACGCAAGGCCCCCTGCTCGAGGAGTGGCTGATGGCGAATGATTTCCAACCGGTTGTTGGCCACCGGTTCACCTTCCGCGCCACGCCCGTGCCGAATTGGAGTGGGGTCATCGAGTGTGAAGTCAAGGCGGTCGAACCAAATGCACGGCTCTCCTATAGCTGGGGCACTTTGGGAATGGAGAGCGTTGTCACCTTCACGTTGACGCCTACTGAGAGCGGCACGCATCTGCGCATGGAGCAATCCGGCTTCGGTCCCGATCAGGACGCGAACTATAAGGGTGCCAACTACGGCTGGCGGAAGTTCCTCGGCAACCTTGAACGCGTAGTAGAAAGGATGGGCTGATCATGAAAGCAGGACCCATGCAAAACCGCAGCCTCGCATCCAATCTCGGGATTTACGCGTACGCCGCCGGCGCCATCTTCCTCGGACTTCTCGGCCTGGCCTCAGGCGACTTCGCCATTACATGGCAGAGCGTCGGCCCGAACGTGCCCTTGCGCGAGCCGCTCGCCTATCTCACCGCCTTCATCGAGCTGGCCGCCGGACTCGCGCTCCTCTGGCGCCGCACTGCCCGCGCCGGCGCCCTGACGCTCACCGTCGTCTACTCCGTCTTCACACTGTTGTGGGTGCCCAAGGCTTTTTTGAATCTCGGTAATTTCGACCCCATTGGCAATGTCTTTGAGGAGTTCTCGCTGGTCGCCGCTGGCCTGGTCCTCTGCGCGATTTTCACGCCTGCCAATTCATCCATTGCGCGCCGCCAACCCTTCTTCGTACTGCTCTTCGGTATTTGCCCCATTTCCTTCGGCATCGTCCACATCGTTGACATGCCCGGCCTGTTGGGCGCGATCCCGGGTTGGCTGCCGCCCACCAGGATGTTCTGGGCCTACGCCACCACGCTGGGCTTTTTCGGGGCCGCCGTAGCCATCCTCACCGGCATCATGGCTCCGCTCGCCTCGCGCCTGCTCACCGCGGAGATACTGATCTTCGAGTTCCTGTTCTGGATTCCGAATCTCTCCGCCGCGCCGGGCAATCACTTCAATTGGGGCGGCAACGCTATCAGTATCGCCATCGCCGGGGCAGCATGGGTCGTCTCCGACTCTATCTGTCAGGCCGTCAAACGAGCGCCCGTCCACACCGAATCAGCCGCCGAAGTCAGCGCCACCGTCTGAGGAGACGGTAACCCAGTCCTGACCTTCCCGAAAATTGAGGGTGCCCCATCCTTCCGCGCATTTTGCGGAAGGGTGGGAAGCACAAACTCCAACCGACGCATGCAGGTTCGACTCAGAGTGGGCAGCACGGAGAACGGAATCGGCACAAAATGCGGCTGGCGGGCAGTTGCGAATCCCACCCTTGCAATAAAGAACATCGCAAGGATGGGGCACCCACACCGTGGTAAGTTGAGCGAAGGCAAATACGAGAGCAAATTAAAAGGGTGGGCCACCCGCCAAATGCAGCGAACTGGGCGTTCTGCTGTTGGGCCTACTCTTTCTTTCTTAAGGCCCGATAAATGACGCCCTCAAAATACACGAGAATCTCGTTCTTGCTTTTGATGTAAATGTCTTGTCCTGGAAGTGGGAATGCACCGAAACAGGTGCCTGATTCTCTATTGATTATGACGACTTCAGTGATGCTTGGAGCCTCGATCCCAACCTCGCCAAAGCGCGCTTGCGTGTTCATAAGAAAATCGGATGGTTCTATTTGGCTGGTCTTCACAGACGTGATGGGAACCGATTGCCCGCAAGCTTTCAATGAGTTCATGTTCAGAACGATAGTGCTGCCCAACAATTTTTTCTGCTGGGGCGGACCAGGACCCTCGACGTTTTGCGTCGGATATATCGACTTGAGAACCCACGTTCCACTAACCTGGCGCGCTTCATCTGTTGAAGTACTTTGACAGAAGCAAGCAGACGTTACCAGTACAGTCAGTAGCAGAACAATGGGCCGGAACGATCTCTTTTCTCTCACCAAATAATCAATGCGTGGCATCATAGACTCCTTTGCTGAATACGTTCCATTCGGCGGGTGGCCCACATCTCGCTTTTGAGATGTGGGAAACGATGAACCTCAACCAGCGGGTTCTCGTCCTCTCCAACTCCGGATTCTGAGGTCTCCCAGGTCTGAAAATCCAGACCTGGGGCACCCATCATTCGTAGCAGGTTGAGAAGTGGGCCACCCGCCCGTGGCTGAATTCCCTCAGCCATCTCAGGCCTTAGAAGCATTCAGCCCCACGGCGGCGCGAATCAGAGTCTTCAGGGCCTTCTGGTTCACCTTGTCGCCTTCGCGGAAGTCGATGGCGCGGCGCACTCTGCCCGCAAGACTGGAATTGAAGAGACCGTCCGGGTCATCCAAAAAGGCGCCCTTGGCGAAGGTCATCTTGACGGCACTCTTGTAGGTCTCGCCGGTGCAGATGATCCCGTCGTGGGACCACACAGGAATTCCCCACTTCCACTCCTCGACGACTTGAGGGTCGGCTTGCTTGATCAAAGCGCGAAGGCGGGCAAGCATCTCTCCACGCCAGCCGTCCAGCTCCTGGATTCTCGCGTCAATCAAGCTGGATGCAGATTCAACTGTCTGGGAACCGCTCTTTTTCATAATGAGTGCCAGTTTATACGTACCCTGAAGGGTTGGCCATCCACCATATCTATGACGCGGCGAAGGAATCGGAGTCGCAGTTGCGGTAGATTGTTCGTGCGATCCATGGGCTTGATTGGTAGCATGGTCCGGATTGCGAGGGGAGGACGATGGTCGCGCCCAAGAGAAATATCTCCGCGGTGATTACGCTGTTCTTTGTGACTCCGCTGGTGGCGGAGTATCTGCTGGGAGATCTGCCCTTAAAGCTACTGGGGGCGCTGATCGTATTGGCGCCGGCATACGGCGGCGCAGCGGTACTGATTCGCGAGACAGCGCGGCGAACGGGCCGCGGCTGGCCGGCGATGCTGATCCTGGGCGCGGCCTA
This sequence comes from Occallatibacter sp., assembly GCA_049677625.1. GTDB lineage: Bacteria > Acidobacteriota > Terriglobia > Terriglobales > Acidobacteriaceae > Telmatobacter. The sequence goes on from JBAUCP010000429.1 coordinate 16,897, forward strand.
CACGTTGATCGGCGAAGGCCTGGTGACGCAGTCGCTCTTCAATCACGAATATCTGAAGATGCACATGCACCTGCTTGACCCTGCCTATATTCCGGCGTTGGGCATCGGAGGGTGGTGGAAGTTGTTCATGTTCAACCTTCACACGTTCTGGAGCATGGGCGTTTCGATTGCGCTGGTGGAGGCGCTATTTC
>JBAUCP010000430.1:0-8361 GCA_049677625.1 Occallatibacter sp.
CCCATGTTCGCTTCCGTAATCTCCTAGCCGAATCCCTGAACCCCTCCCGCGCCGAAACGAATCTACTGGATAAGCAATTTTTCTCGATGCCAGCCTGAGCCAGCTTTGGTTCATACTGTGTTCGGGACCGCAGAGCTGTACTTCCCCGGCCATTCGCAGCAAAATACCTGGGAAAACCTTTCAGGAGAGCCTTTTGTCAGAGAATGCAGCCGCATTGCCTGCACCGGTGGGCGCTCAAAGTCAGCCCGTGCGCATGCAGAATCCCAATGTGTCGGAGGAAGTGCGCTGGAAGCCCAGGGTTAACCCATGGCTTATCGCGATGACGGTTGCGCTCGCGGCATTTATGGAGGTGCTGGATACCTCCATCGCCAACGTGGCGCTGCCGCACATCGCCGGCTCGCTTGGCGCCAGCACCGACGAAGGCACCTGGGTCCTCACCAGCTACCTGGTCTCGAACGCCATCGTTCTGCCGCTGGGCGGGTGGGCTTCGAGCGTGATGGGCCGGCGCAACTTCTTTGTCTTCTGCATTACCATCTTCACCGTCTCCAGCTTTCTGTGCGGCGCAGCGCCCACGCTGCCCATGCTGCTGCTGTTCCGCATCATTCAGGGAGCCGGCGGCGGCGGTCTTCAGCCCATGGCCCAGGCCATCATGGCCGACTCGTTCGAGCCGCAAAAGCGCGGCCAGGCCTTTGCGCTCTATGGACTGGTCGCCGTCCTTGCGCCCTCCATCGGCCCCACCCTCGGCGGCTGGATCACCGATAACTTCTCCTGGCGCTGGATCTTCTACATCAACATTCCCGTCGGCATCCTCGCCTTCATCCTCGTTACCCGTCTCGTGGACGATCCGCCATGGATCAAGCCCGACCGCTCCCGCCTGTTCAACATGGATTATGTAGGGCTGGCATTCCTGACCATCGCCATGGGCGGCATGCAGATCATGCTCGACAAGGGCGAGGAGAACGACTGGTTCTCCTCCAAATTCATCTGCTTCTTCGCCTTTCTGTTCATTACCGGCATAATCGGCCTCGTCGCGTGGGAGTGGCGTCAGAAAGATCCGCTCATCAACCTGAAGGTTTTCCGATTCAAGAACTTTGCCATCTGCTGTTTCCTCATGATGCTGGTGGGCGGCGTGCTCAACGCCAACACCGTCCTTCAGCCCCAATTCATGCAGCAGCTCCTCGGCTGGACCGCAACCACCGCCGGGCTGGCGCTCACCGCCGGCGGCGTCACCCTTATCGTTGTCATGCCGCTGGCCGGCTTTGCCACCAGCAAGGTCTCCGCACGCTACCTTACCGCCCTCGGCTTCCTGCTGTTCATCATCACTTTCAGAATTGCGGCCGACGTCACCACCCTCGACATGACCTTTGCACAGGCCTCCTGGCTGCGCGTCGTGCAGATGATTCCACTTCCTTTCTGCTTCATCGCCATTACCACTGCGGCCTACGTCGGCATGCCCAAGGAAGACTCGAACCAGGTGGCCGGCCTCATCAACTTCGCCCGCAACATCGGCGGCAGCATCCTCATCGCGGTCACGAATGCGCAGGTCACCAACCGCACGCTGTGGCACGAGCAGCACCTGCAACAGGCCATGCAGCCGGGCTCCATCGCCTACCAGCAGCACGTACGTGCGCTGACTGGTTTCTTCGGCGGCAGCTTCGGAGGCCCCAATGGCGGCGGCATGGCGCTCGCCTCCATCTACAACCAGCTCAACCTGCAGGCCGCGCTCCAGGGCTACCAGGACGTCTACATGGAGCTTTCCTATGTGTCTATCTTCCTGGTCCTGCTCGCCTTTTTACTCAACAAGAACCGGCCTGGCCAGGGTCCGGGCGCAGGCGCCATGCACTGATCTCAGCCGAGCGCAGCACACATCGATTCGAGCCTTTGGCCTGAGCGGTGTAGCTCTTCGCGCGGACTCTCTTGGGCCTCCGGTGCAGGCAAAACTCCAGGAATCCATTCCGCAACGGCAACTTACTCTCGCGTGGGCGCAAATCAGCCTATAATTCGTGGCAGAAAATTCCGGCCTATTTTGAGTTGCCTGTTTTCTGATGTGCGCTGATCGAGGAGGCTGTCATGGCGAAATCGGTCCTGCTGCTCTTGGCGGGAATTCTTGTTGCTCTTGCACCGGCCCGCATGGAAGGCGGGCAGGAATCTGCACCGGCGCCGGCACAAGCTGCCATCGCTGCCGCGCCGGCGCAGCAAAATCCCGTCAAGCCCACGGCGGAGTCCCAAGCCAAGGCCAAGACGTTTTATCAGATCGATTGCGCCGTGTGCCACGGCGACAACGGCAACGGCAAGACTGACCTGGCCACCAGCATGAGCCTGACGCTCACCGACTGGACCGACCCGAAGTCCCTGGCCGGCGAGTCGGACGGCGAGCTCTTCAAGATCATCCGCAACGGCAAAGGCACGATGCCCCCCGAGGACCCTGGGCGGGCCAAGGACGATACGGTGTGGAACCTGGTGATCTACATCCGCAACTTCTCGAAGCCGCAATCGGGCGCAGCCGCTCAAAAATAAATCCAAATAAATCGGGGCAGGCGCGCCAAGCGCCCCATCTTTTCACACTCTTCGTGAAGGGGTGGGAAAGCACAACCCCGAGAGCACAAAATTGCCCCCAAATACGAAAACGCCAGGGACCTTGCGATCCCTGGCGCTTCATATCTTGGTGATCTCGCAGATCAACCGGCGTTGCGTCCTCAGGTCAGGCTCACAATTGCTCTGCCAGCTTGCGCCGGCTGCGCTCTCCTGTGCCCTTGCTGGCGGACGATCTCTGGCTTGCACCAGCTATCGTATCCTCCAGCCGCTCTGGCCTCATAACTTCCGGCTTGCGTCGGATGCTATGCGTCCAGTCACCCCTGCCGGTGGCTCTCCCCGGATTTCTCCGGTAAGTTCCACCTTCCAGCGCCGCCCTTGGAGTAACTTCCGGCTTGCGCCGGATGTTATCCTTCGGCTGCCCGGACTGGATAACTCGCGGCTTGCGCCGTTTGTCATCCATTCCGTCCAGACTTATCATGCGGCCTGCGGCTCGCGCCGCTTGCCTCACTCTTCGCCTGCACTGGCGGCCAACCTTCGGCCTTCACCGAACCCGACCTCCAACTCGCCAGCTACATAACTCCCGGCTTGCACCGGATGTTATAAGCTTCGGCATCGCCGGTAACTCAACCCTCGGCTTGCGCCGACTGCTGCGTCCTCCGGCTAAGCTGGCGACCAGCCCGTAACTCAACCCTGATATCGCATCCTCCGGCTTGCGCCAGCGACGGTCGATATCCTGCTTGCGTCCGGTTCTGAGTCCTCCGGCTCAACCGCTGGCCCGCTTCCTGCTTGCGCAGGACGCGGTTTCCCTCGATTCAACCGGTAATCGACCCCGGCTCATCGGAATCTCGTCTTCCTGCTTACCCCGGGCTCCGCGTCCGCCGACTTTCGCCTGCCTCCGCATCCCCCGGTTATCCCGGTTTGCCTAACTTCCGGCTTGCGCCCTCAGTTAGTCTCCCCGGCCAGACCTACTTATGAAACCTTCGGCTTGCGCCGCTTGCGCCATTTCCAGTCTGTCAGGCGACCAGCCTTTACGCTCCTCCGGTTGCTGCTTCATCCTGCTTGCGCCGAATGATCAACTTCCGGTCTCCTTCAAAGCCTGATCCTTTCAGCTAAGTCTCCTGACTAACTTCCTGCTTGCGCATTCCGCCAGCCCATCTAACTTAGCCGCTGATTCGCTCCCGATTACCTACGCGGTCATCAGTTGAATGAGACATTACTTCCGTTCAATCTGTGGATGCAAGTGCAAAAATCAGATTAATTTGTGGATATCACCATGATTGGTGCAACTTATTACCGGAAGTGATGCGGCGCACGGAAAACCGTGATTTTGGTCACCCCAAGCGGCGTGCAGATGGCTCCAGAACATGCGCCGGGCGAGGTCGAAACAGAGGCTTTGGGCAGTGTCTGATGAGTCGAGTGGGGCTGGACCATGAGGAGGAAATCGCACCCCAGGGACTCAAGAGGCTGCGCTCGCTATCGCACCGACGCCCAGATGGCCAGGTTGAGCCCCACCATGAGCACGGCGGACGCGGGAATGAGCAGCAATGCTTTCTTGAGGCGCAGCGGATCGCCTCCGGCGATGGCGCCGATAATGCGGCTGCTGACGGCCAGGCCGGCCCAGCCGCAGGTGATGACGAAGCCGATGGCCGTGCCGGTCATGTGCGGAAAAGCAGTGCCGGTGATGGCCAGCGCCGTGGGAAAGACCGGCGCCATGGAGAGGCCGGCGATAAAGACGAGCGCTGCAGCGGCTCCGGGCTTGGAGGTGCGCAGCATAAGGAAGGTGGTAACGGCCATGGCGATGGAGGCGGCCAGGGTGACCTCGACCGCTGGCACGCGGATGAGAATGGGCGAGACACCAACGCGGCCCACCAGCAGGCCGAGCGCGAAGCCGAGCGAGAGGATGTTGAGCGCGCGCGACTCGGGAATGCCCTGGGCGATGAGATGGCGCGGCAGCCAGTTCCACACCCCTACTTCGCAGGACACATAGAGAAACAGGAAGAGCCCGATCATGAAGAGCAGCGGGCGGCCCAGCACCGGCGCGGCCTGGGCCAGCACGAAGCCCGAAGCGCCGGCCGGAGCAGGCATCTGCGCGATGGCCTGCACCACCAGCGTGGCCACGGTGAGCGAGGCGACCGTGTAGCAGAGGCGGACCCAGTTGCGCTTGAAGAGATTGGCGGAGATGAAGGGCGTGGTCAGGCCGCCCAGGCCGAAGAAGAGGTTGACGAGGTTGAGCGCGATGGCGCGGTGGGCTTCGCTTACGCCGCTGACCAGTGCGTTGGCTCCGGTAACCACGATGCCGCCGCCCACGCCGAGCAGGAAGAGCAGAAACACAATGCCGCCGTAGCCCTTTGCCCTGGGCAGCAGAAACAGCGCAAGGATGATGAACGCGAGGCCGAGGATGAGGCCGATCTTGTCTCCTTCGGTGTCGAGCAGCGGGCCTACTCCCACGGAGGCGATCATCAAGCCCAGCGCCTGCGCGAAGGCGATGGCGCCGTTTTGCGAGGGGCTGAGATGGAAGCGGTCCGAGAGATCGGGCAGGATGGTGCCGAGCATGGCGGCGATCATGCCGTAGACGAAGATGGCGAGGATGGAGGCGAAGATCAGCACCGGGGCGTGGTCCTTTCAAGGAACAGAGCGACGGTTCTTTTTACAGCATGGACGACATGATTGGGAATGCTTTTTCTAAGAGTGCGCGTCAGAGTTGTAGCATACGGATCGAGGACGAATGCCAGGACGCAAGTGATTGCACGGGGAAACCGGAGCGGACGATGGATGAGGACAATGGACGATCTGTGGAAGGACGTGAAACACGCGTTGCATCTGTTTCTGAAGAGCCCCGGCTTCACGCTGGCCGCGGTGTCCGCGCTGGCCTTGGGCATTGGAGCCAACACGGCGATCTTCACCGTAGTGAACGCGGTGCTGCTCAAGCCGCTCACTTATCCTGACGCCGACCGGATCGTGCAGATTCTGCTTACCGGGCGCGATACCAGCGGCATTGCCGCCTCGATTCCGAAGTTTCACATCTGGCAGCAGCAGACGAATGTCTTCAAGGAAGTGGCTGCCTACGATTTTGCCGGGCCTGGCTTCAACATTACCGGCGACCGTGCCGAACAGGTGCATGGACTGCACGTCACGGAGGGCTACTTCCGCCTCTTCGGCGCTCCGGTGATTCTGGGCCGCACCTTCACGCAGCAGGAAGATCTGCCCAACGGCGGCAAGGTAGTGGTGCTGAGCTATGGCTTGTGGCAGCGCAAATTCGGCGGCGACAAAAGCGTGATCGGCAAAACGCTTTCTCTCGGCAATGAGCCGTACACGATTATCGGCGTCGTGGGGAGGGATTTTCGTTCCGACCCCGAGGCCGATCTGTGGCTGCCTTTCCAGTTTGAGCCGAACAGCACCAACCAGGGTCACTTCTTTCAGGCCGCCGGAATGCTAAGGCCCGGCGTAACGCTGGCGCAGGCCAACGCGCAGATGAAGCTGGCCGCGGCCGAATACCTGCGCGCATATCCGCTGGCGAATCCGCAGCAGAGTTTTGCCGTGGAGCCGTTGCGCGACTCGATCGTGCGGGACGTGCGCTCGTCGCTGCTGGTGCTGCTGGGCGCGGTGGGCCTGGTGCTGCTCATCGCCTGCGCCAACGTGGCCAATCTGCTGCTGGTGCGGGCCACGGGCCGCAGACGCGAGTTCGCTATCCGCACGGCGCTGGGCGCGAGCCGGGCGCGGATTGTGCGGCAACTGCTCACGGAGAGCATTCTGCTGGCGGTGACCGGCGGCGCGCTCGGCCTGGCGGTTGGGTTTGCCGGCGTGCGCGCGCTGCTGGCGGTCAGTCCGGCGGGCCTGCCCCGAGTCGGTGAAAACGGTGCTGCGGTAGGTGTTGACTGGCGCGTGCTCGGCTTCACGCTGGGCGTTGCCATGCTGACCGGGATATTGTTTGGGCTGTTTCCTGCGCTGAGCGCCTCGCGCACCGACCTGAACTCCTCGCTCAAGGAGAGCAGCAGCCGCGCGGGCACCGGCTTCAGACAAAGCAAGGCGCGCTCGCTGCTGGTGGTGAGCGAGGTCTCGCTGGCGCTGGTGCTGCTCATCGGCGCGGCGCTGCTCATCCGCACCTTTATCGCGCTGCGCGGCGTCGATCCCGGCTTCGACGGGCATAACGTGCTGGTGCTCGAGATGGCGCTGAATGGGGACCGCTACGCGAAGACCGCCGGCGTGGCGCAGTTGGCGCGCGACGCACGCGACCGGTTGAGCGGGATACCGGGCGTTGAGGAGTCGGCCATGACCTGCTGCCTGCCGATCGAAGGCGAGTTCGGCCTGCCCTTCACCATTGTGGGAAGGCCCACGGCCAACCGGCGAGACACGCCCGGCTCCGGATGGATGAGCGCCTCGCCGGGATACTTCGGGGTATTCAAGATTCCCATTGTGCTCGGGCGCGACTTCAACGACCACGATGTGGCCGGCTCAACGCCGGTGGTGATCATCAACCAGGCGCTGGCGCGGCACAACTTTCCCAAACAGGATCCAATCGGCCAGCAGATCCTGATTGGCCACGGGGTCGGACCGCAGTTTGAAGAGCCCCCGCGTCTGATCGTCGGCGTAGCGGGCGACACGCACGACGGCGGCCTGGGCCGTGATCCTGGCGCCATGATGATTGTCCCCACCGCGCAAGTGACCGACGGACTGACGGCTCTGAATGCGAGCATCTTGCCGGTGCAGTGGGTCGTGCGCACGCACGGCGACCCGCATCAGATGGTTGCCGCAGTCACCGAGCAACTGCGCCAGGCAAGCGGAGGGTTTCCCGTGGCGCATGTTCGCACCATGGACGAGATCGTGGAGCGTTCCACTTCGCGGCAGAGCTTCAATATGCTGCTGCTGATCATCTTCGGGGTCATTGCGCTGGTACTGGCCGCTATCGGCATCTACGCGCTGATGGCGTATTCAGTTGAGCAGCGCACGCAGGAGATGGGCATTCGCATGGCGCTGGGCGCGGACCGTGCGAGAATTCGCAGCCTGGTGGTCTGGCAGGGCATGAGGCTGGCCATGGTAGGCGTGATGGCAGGCATCGGTGCGGCCTTCGGGCTGACCAGGCTTATCGCCAGCTTTCTATTCGGCGTGAGGCCCTGGGACCCGGCGGTATTTGTCGCGGCGCCGCTCATCCTGGCGGGCGTGGCGCTCTGCGCCGTCTGGCTGCCGGCCACGCGCGCCTCGCGGCTGGACCCCATGCAGGCTTTGCGCATGGAATAGCGGGAGTCCCGATTGGACTTCCCTGATGCGGCGTTCCGTGATGCGGCGTTCCAGGATGCGGCGTACAAGCCGCTCCAGTAGACTGGTAGGGCAATGGATACAGGCTGGAGAGGGGGATGGTGTGCGGTGGCTGCCGTTGTGGCCGCCGGACTGTTTCTTGCCGGATGCGGGCTGCCCGGCGCGCCCCAGCCGCCCTCGCTCAATTTGCCTGACCGCGTGACGGATCTCTCCGCGGTGCGCACCGGCAACCAGGTCTCGCTTACCTGGACCATGCCGAAGAAAAATACTGACAAGCTGCTGCTGGAGGGCGATGTGCTGGCGCGCGTGTGCCGCCGGGAGAGCGCGGCAGGGCCTTGCGTGACGGCCGGCACGACGCATTTTGCCCCCGGCGCGGATGCTTCCTTTTCCGAGACGCTGCCGGCTGCGCTGGCCGCGGGCTCGCCGCGGGCGGTTGCCTACTTTGTGGAGCTTGAAAATCACAAAGGGCGGTCGGCGGGGCCTTCGAATAGCGCGGATGCGGCGGCCGGCGCGGCGCCCGCGGCGGTGACGGACCTGAGCGCGGAGGTGGCGAAGACCGGCGTGCTGCTGCGC
>JBAUCP010000431.1:0-4299 GCA_049677625.1 Occallatibacter sp.
CGCCGGCGCGTCTCATGCTGTTGGACTGAGTGGGGGCGCAGAAAGATTCCGGAAGGCGTTTCGTCTTCGCTTTGTATTCGCTGCCCGACTGCGCTAATCTGGAGAGCAGCATGTCTGCCGGCCGGCCCAAACCGGAAACGCCTCCTGACGCCTTTGCCTGCTTCCATCCTGTCACTGCTGCCTGGTTTCGCGCTGTCTTCGATGCGCCCACGGCGCCGCAGCGGCTCGGCTGGCCGGTCATTGCGCGCGGCGAGAGCACGCTGATCCTGGCGCCGACGGGAACCGGCAAGACGCTCACCGCGTTTCTCTGGTGCCTGGATCGCTTGATGCTGCATCCTCGACCGGCAGAGCGAAGGCCCGGTTGCCGCATCGTCTACGTCTCGCCGCTCAAGGCGCTGGCCGTGGACGTGGAGCGCAATCTCCGCTCGCCGCTGGTCGGCATGGCGAATATGGCCCGCCGCATGGGTGTGCCGTTTCACGAGCCCACCATCAGCGTGCGCACCGGCGACACGCCGCAGCGGGAGCGGGCGCGCTTTGCGCGGCATCCTGCCGACATCCTCATCACCACGCCCGAGTCGCTTTATCTACTGCTCACCTCGCAAGCCGCCGATGCGCTGCGCACGGTGGAAACGGTGATCGTCGATGAGATTCATGCGCTCGTGCCCACCAAGCGCGGCGCGCACCTGGCGCTCTCGCTGGAGCGGCTGCAGGCGCTGGTGAAGAATCCAATTCAGCGCATCGGTCTCTCCGCCACACAGCGGCCGCTGGAAGAGGTCGCGCGTTTCCTGGGCGGCGTGGAAGTGCAGGGAACAGGGAATAGGGCACAGGGAACGGGAAACCAGGCCGCGGCGGAGCCGAATTCAAAGAGTCGTGAGCCGATATTCGATTGGGTTCGCGATGAAGGCGCAACGAACACCGATTCTGCACTGATCCCTGATCCCTGTTCCCTGATCCCTGGCTCGGCATCTGCCGAGCCTTTGCGCTACCGCCCCGTCACCATCGTCAACGCCGCCGCGCCCAAGCAACTCAAGCTGCGCATCGAGGTTCCGGTGGAAGACATGGCGCACCTGGGCGAGATGGAGGAGATTCCCACCGGGCCGGCCTCGCAGATGCCGCGGCGCGTGTCGATCTGGAACGCGATTCATCCGCGGCTGCTCGAGATCATCCGCGAACGCAACTCAACAATTCTCTTCGTGAACGCGCGCCAGATTGCGGAGAGGCTTGCGGGGGCGTTGAACGAGCTGGCCGGTGAGCCGATTGCGCGCGCGCATCACGGCTCGCTGGCCGCGGCGCAGCGCGCGGTGATCGAGGAGCAGTTGAAGGCCGGCCAGATTCGCGCGCTCTGCGCCACATCCACGCTGGAGCTGGGCATCGACATGGGCGCTGTCGATCTGGTGATCCAGATCGAGTCGCCGCCTTCGGTGGCCAGCGGCATGCAGCGCATCGGGCGCGCCGGCCATCACGTAGACGCGGTGTCGGAGGGCATCTTGTTTCCCAAGTACCGCGCCGATCTGGTGGCCTGCGCCGCGGTCACGCGCGCCATGCACGAGGGGCACATCGAGTCCACGCGCTTTCCGCGCAATCCGCTCGACGTGCTGGCGCAGCAACTGGTCGCGATCGTCGCGCATCCGCCGAATACAGGGATCAGAGATCAGGGATCAGGGATCAGAAAAGCATCGAGGACAAAGGCAAAAGGGAGCAGAAATCTGGGTGCCCCAGAGCCTGCCCTGAGCTTGCCGAAGGGTCTCGATTTTGAGACCTGGGAAAGCGCTAACTCCGCTAACTCCGCCAAGCCCGAAGTCAGCGTCGATTTCCTTTACGATCTTGTCCGCAGCGCCGCTCCCTTCGGCGCGCTTACCCGACCCGCCTTCGAAGGCGTGCTCGATCTGTTGAGCGGCCGTTACCCCTCTGACGAATTTGCCGAGCTGCGCCCGCGGCTCACGTGGGACCGCATTCGCAATGTGGTTACGGCGCGCGACGGCGCGGCCCGGCTGGCGATTCTCAACGCCGGCACCATTCCCGACCGCGGTCTCTATGGCGTGTTTCTCGCCTACAGCGAGGGCAAAGCGGTGCGCGTGGGCGAGCTTGACGAGGAGATGGTCTTCGAGTCGCACCCCGGCGAGACCTTCATTCTCGGCGCGTCCACGTGGCGCATCGTGGACATCACGCACGATCGCGTGCTGGTAACGCCCGCTCCCGGCGAGCCGGGCAAGATGCCGTTCTGGAAGGGCGACGGGCCGGGGCGTCCGCTCGAATTTGGCCGCCGCATCGGCGCCATGGTGCGCGAGCTGCGCGCGCTACCCAGGCCCGCCGCGCTCACGCGGCTGGTCACCGAGCACGATCTCGATCCCGTCGCCGCGGAGAACCTGATGCAGTTTCTCGCCGATCAGGAGGCCGCGACCGGCCAGCTCCCCGACGACCGCACGATAGTGATCGAGCGCTGCCGCGACGAGCTGGGCGACTGGCGCGTCTGCGTGCTTACTCCTTTCGGCAGCCGCATTCATATTCCGTGGGCCATGGCGGTGAGCGCGCGCATTCGGGCGGCCGGCGGCCCTGAAGTGGAGACGCTGTGGGGCGATGACGGCTTTGTTCTGCGCTTTCCTGATACCGATGAGCCGCCCGACTCCGACTGGTTCATGGTGGAGTCGGCTGAGGCAATGCAGCTTGTATTGCGGCAGCTTGGTTCAACGGCCCTGTTTGCCGGGCGTTTTCGCGAGGCTGCGGGCCGCGCGCTGCTGTTGCCGCGCCGCCGTGCCGATGCGCGCTCGCCGCTGTGGCAGTTACGCAAGCGCTCTTATGATCTGTTGAGCGTCGCTTCGCGCTATCCCTCATTTCCGCTTTTGCTGGAAGCGTATCGCGAGTGCCTGCGCGACGTCTTCGACATGCCCGCGCTGATCGAGACGCTGCGCGCGATTGAACAGCGGCAGTTGCGGGTACATGTGGTGGAGACACGCAAGCCGTCGCCATTTGCTTCATCGCTCTTGTTCAGTTACGTTGCCAACTTTCTCTATGACGGCGATGCGCCGCTGGCCGAGCGCCGCGCGCAGGCGCTCACTATCGACCAGGACCAGTTGCGCGAGATCCTGGGCGAGGCCGATCTGCGCGAGCTGCTCGATGCCGACGCGATTGCCGAGGTCGAAGAGATCGCGCAGTGCCTGGCGGAGACGCATCGCGCCCGCTCGGCAGACGGCATGCACGACCTGTGCCTGCGCCTGGGCGATCTTTCGCGGCTGGAGTTGGCGCGCCGCGTCGTCTCGCCCGATCTGCTCACGCATGTGGACCGGTTGATTCGCGCGCGCCGGCTGCTCGAGCTGAACATTGCAGGCGAACGCCGATTGATCGCTGCGGAAGATGCGGCCCGCTATCGCGATGGGCTCGGCATTCCGCTTCCGCCAGGCTTGGCGGCGGCGCTGCTTGAGCCGGTCGCGCATCCGGTGCTTGAACTCGTGCGCCGCTTCGCCCGTACCCATGGGCCGTTCACCATGCGCGAGGCCGCGGACCGGTGTGGGCTGGATACGAAGGCTGTTGAAGATGCATTGCTTCAGCTTGCGTCAGAGGGACGCGTGCTTGAAGGAGGGTTTCGCCCCGGCGGGCTCCATCGCGAGTGGTGCGATGCCGAGATTCTGCGCATCATCCGCCGCAAATCGCTGGCCAGACTGCGCCGCGAAGTGGAGCCGGTGGAGCAGCACACGCTGGCGCGGTTTCTCACGCACTGGCAGGGACTCGTCGCGCCGCGCCGCGGGCCGAATCTCGACGCATTGCTCGATGCGATCGAGAGCCTGCAGGGCGCGCCGCTGCCCGCATCGCTGGTCGAGACATCCATCCTGCCCGCGCGCATTGCCGACTACACTCCGGCCGGCCTGGACACGCTGATTGCCGCGGGCGAAGTGGCGTGGGCGGGCGTGGAGCCCATCGGCGAGCGCAATGGCCGCATCGCGCTTTTTCTTGCCGACAAACTGCCGCTGCTTGCGCAGCAGCGGCCGCTCGCGGACCCGCTCACCGAGCGCGAGGAAAAATTGCTCGCAGTGCTCGAATCCGCCGGCGCCAGCTTCTTTGATCCGCTGCACCAGGCCATCGGCGGCGGCTATCCGGGCGAGACCATCGATGCGTTGTGGAGCCTGGTGTGGCGCGGGCTCATTACAAATGATTCATTGCACGCGCTGCGTGCTTACATCGCGCGGCCTGACAGCGTGCGCACGCAACGCCGCGCGCAAACGGGAGCCACTTTCCGCTCCCGCCGCACCACGCCGCCGACGGCGCAGGGGCGCTGGTCCGTGCTGCCACTGCGCGCGGGTGTAG
>JBAUCP010000432.1:0-3138 GCA_049677625.1 Occallatibacter sp.
GCGGTAACCGCGCGCGGCAGCGCGGTGCGCAAGGATGTGCGCGCGGGCGGCAGCCGCAAGCCGGCTTTGACGGCCGGCGCCAAGTCCGGCAACAGCAAGCGCTACGGCTTTACGGCTCCGGCCAAGCGGGGGACAAAGAAGCGCGGATGAGCGGAGAAGAAAGCCGCACACGTTTCCTTGAGCCGGGCCGAATGACGATTATCGCCATCGATGGGCCTGCCGGAGCGGGAAAGAGCACCATCGCCCGGCATCTGGCCCGTCATTTCGGACTACTGAATCTTGAAACCGGAGCCATGTACCGCGCCTTCGCCCTGAAAGCCCTGCGGGCGGGATTGCCTTTGGATCAGAGCGCGGGCCTGGAGAGGCTCGCCGGCGAGACCTCCATCCGCCTGGAGCCGGGCGACGAAGAGAACCGCGTCCTGCTCGATGACGAGGACATCACCGGCCTCATCCGCAATCAGACAGTCACCGACGCAGCTTCGCGCGTAAGCGTGTTTCCTGCCATTCGCGCCTGGATGGTCAGGCTGCAGCAGCAGCTTGGCGCCGCCGGCGGAGTGGTGATGGAGGGCCGCGATATCGGCACTGTCGTCTTTCCTCATGCCGACGTGAAAATCTTCCTCGATGCGGCGCCTGAAGTGCGTGGGCTGCGCCGCTTTGACCAGCTTGGCGAGGGCGGCAAGCCGCCCGCCGTGCAGCCGGAAGAGGTGATCCGCGACCTGCGCGCGCGCGACGACCGCGACCGCAACCGCGCCGACTCGCCGCTCAAGCCGGCAGCCGATGCTGTGTTCCTCGACTCGACAAACATGACGCTGGAAGAGGCGGTTCGGGCCGCGGAAGCTATCGTCGAAGCTAAGCTGGCCGGGTCTGAATCTGTCTCCTGATCTGGCACCTCTACGGCACGGCTAAAGATCACCCCAACAAGCAAAAACCGCTTGTTGGGGACCCCAATCAAGCCGTGCCCTTTCAAAACGGCCCCGAATCAGGACACTACCGATTTTGAAGGTCAATTGCTTTGCGGCGGGAGTTCCCTGATAATTAGAAAACTTTAATCATTCTTGGGCCCCCGGAGAATGATTCGTGTCCATCACTTGCCGCAGATGCGGGTCGTCGGAGTTCCGGACCTCACGTTTCCGGCTTCCGGATGTGCGCCGTCTCCTGCTTCTCCAACTACCTGTGCGCTGCCGGTCCTGCAAGCTGCGCGCCTTCGCATTCCTGCCCCGCATCTTCAAGATTCGCCGTGACGCGAAGCTGCGGTTCAGGCGGAGAGCTGCGCGCCCCGTAAGTCCCTCCGCTGGCCCACAGCCGTGAGCCTTGCCACGCGATGAGCCGCGCGCCAGCCAGGCCAGCGCGGAACCCGGTGCGCCAAGACGGGAAATCCGGCGCGGATGGGTTGACTCTTCCAGCGCAGCGGCTCCGGATGCTATAGGCTCATAGATGTATGGAACTGACCTGCAATCGATGCCACCAGACCGTGCAGGAAGGCGGTTGCTACTGCCCGGTCTGCGGTTTGCCGCAGTTGGTCTACTCGGCTGAGAATGGCGCCGGGCAGGGCCAGCCGGAGCGGTGGAACCAGGCTGTGCGCGACGCAGGCAGCATCGACTGGCGCCCTGGGCTGCGCTTGGCGCTCTCGCTGGCAGTGCCTGCGGGAATTGTCTGCTCGCTGCTGTCGCCGGTAAACGTGCTGGCGCTGCTGGTGATGACCGCGACCAGCGCGTGGGTGGTAGCGCTTTATATGCGCAGCCAGCAGCCGGCATGGATCACCATCGGCGCCGGCGCGCGGCTGGGGCTGGTCACCGGCGTTGTGGCGGGGTGGACGTCAGCCGCGGCATCGGGCGCAGCGCTTTATGCCGCGCGCTACTGGTTCCACTCCGGCAAGATGTTCGACGACTTCTGGGAGACGATGGTCAACCAGCAGATGGTTCAGCAATGGACCTCGATGGGCGTGGACACGCAGACCATCGCGATCACCCGATCGTTGATGCTCTCACCGCAGGGACGCGCCGGAGGGGTTCTCTGCGCGCTCGCCTTTCTGATGGCCGCGCTTCTGCTCTTCTCGGTCGCCGGCGGCGCGCTGGGAGCGCGCTTCCTGGGCCGCAGACGCCGCCCGGAGATTTAGATCCATCCCTGACTGAAGAAATCAGGTGGTAAACCACGAACCCCGGGTGCCCCAGGTTCGGCGCGGTACCGGGGTCCCCACGGACGGGTTTTCGTCCGAGGGGTGGTTGGGCGCCTAACCTGGGAGACCACCGACCTCAGTGCTGCGCTGGCGGCGCTGCCGGCATCGGCATCCCCGGCATCACTCCTTGCGGATGGTCAGACTCCGGCGTGTAAGCCTCGGGGTCGAGATGACCGCGATGGCAGGTGCCGCAGGTGACAGGTGCGGCGGGCTCGGCCATCTTGTCCATGGCCGCAACCTTGGCCACGTAATTCGTCTTCAGGTCTTCCAGCATGGTGTACATGATCCGCGCCATGGCCTTCTCGTCCTTCTCATCGGAGGGGAAGTTGAGCCGGGGGCGGCCGTTGGGGCCCACGTTGTTGGGGTCGGTGGCGTGGCAGGTGTCGCAATGGACGCCCAGGTCGCCCGCCCAGTGTTCCATGATCTCACGCACCTGCTGGCCGGTGAGGTCCTTGGGCAGCACCTTCAGGTTGCTGGGAGCGGGGAAGCTGTGCATTTGGCCGCCGCCGGGAGGAGGACCCTGCGGAGCCTGCGCGAAGGTTGAGGCGGCAAAGACGGCCGCGGCGAGCAGGGCGATGGCGGCGGAGGGAACAAGGAAAGTCTTTTTCACGGGCAGGGTTCCTCGCGGGTTTGGGATGGCTTTTACCAATGCACGGAATTCTACTGCACAAAGATGCACTTGCCTGCAAAAATCCCCGCGAGACTCTTTGGCCCGGAGACGCAGGCGTGGCCGGGGAGCGCGAAGCGCAGCGGCCAGTCTACGGCTGCATTGGATTTGTTGATGCCGATTCTGGGCGTCACCCTGACCTCGCGGATCGCAAAACCGTCGTCGCGGACCTGGAGCGGCGATGCCGCGCCGAGCAGATCGAGGCCATTGTGCGCCGTGCGCGTGAGGCCGAGTGCCATGCAGAGCCGGCTGGGGCCGCCGGTCAGGTCGCATGGCCGCGCGCCGGGAGCCAGGC
>JBAUCP010000433.1:0-13343 GCA_049677625.1 Occallatibacter sp.
GCGGCCAGAAAGCCGAGCGGCACGCGGATGCGCCGGGCGACCCGCTGCCAGCTCGCGATCCAGTCCTGCCGCGGGGCCGATGCGAAGTTCGGCGGGTTGGTGGGAGCGCTCATTGCCGATCTCCCCCGCTCTTTGGCGCTTTATTTTCTTCGCCGGTTTCTTCCCGGATTTCTTCTCCGAGCAGCTCTTCGGCGGCCTTGAGCACTTCTTCCGGCGTGATGGTCAGCAGACCGGCCTCGGGCTCGGCGCGGCGGGTGTGATCGCGGCGGCTTTCGGGACTGCGCAGCACCCGGAAACGCGTGCCATAAGGCCCGTTGCGGCTGGGGTCGGTAGGCCCGTAGATGCCCACCACGGGACGGCCCAACGCACAGGCCAGGTGCAAGGGGCCTGTGTCTCCCGCCACGCAAAGCGCCACGCGGCGGGTAAGCGCGATGAGCTGGTCGAGCGATGTGGCCAGCGGGATGGCCGCGCCGCTGGCTTCCTTCACGATGACGTCGGCCATTGGCTCCTCGCCGGGGCCAGCATTTACCAGCACGCGCAGGCCGCGCGCCATCAGGCCGCGGGCCACGGCGGCATAGCGCTCCACCGGCCAACGCTTGGCGCCCCAGCCGGCGCCGGGATTGATGAGCGCCACAGGCCGATTACCGCTGGAGCGAAGCAGATCGTCGCACCACGCTTCCGCATCGGGGTCGACGGGCAGCAGCGGCGGAACGGGAGCCAGCTCGTCGCCGGCGATCTGCGCGGCCAGCTCAAAGTCCTGCTCGATGACGTGCGCACCATGAGTGGCCACTCGTTCGGTGAAGAGCCAGCTGGCAATATGCTCGCGCGGGTCGGCTTCGCCGATCACCCGGCGATGGCCGGCCATGCGGCCCACCACGGCCGAGCGGATGGCGCCCTGGAGGTCGATCACCGCGTCGTAACCGGCGGCGCGAAGCTCACGGCGCAGCCCGCCGATGCCACGCATAGTATTCAAACTAAATGGCTTGCCGCGCCACTCGCGGGTGGGAGCGAAATGCAGAGCATCCACTAGAGGCATGGCTGGGCCGCGACGTGCGGCGTCCGGCGCGGCCAGCAGCGCACGCCAGCGCGGCTCAACCACCCAGCCGATCACCCAGCTCGGGTGCATCTGACGCAGCGCCGTAACAGCCGGCAGGGCGTGCAGAATGTCGCCCATGGCGCCCAGCCGGACCACGAGCAGACGGAACTTTGACTGTGTGTGCAAACCTTAATTTTCGCACAGCCGCCCCCTGGCGGACGCAGCTTACGGTCTCGCCGGCATGGGTCAGTTCCAGGTAGGAACGTGCTGCGCTCGGGACAAAAAATGACTGCGTTAGGAACAAATTGCCGAGCAATGCAAACTAGGATGCCTTGGAGCGAAGCGCCTGCTCGGCCCGGAACCAATCTTCTGCGTCATTTCCGTGCTGATGGCCGCGCTCGATCCAGAACCGGTGGGCGAGCATCGCCACCTGCTCGTAGGAGAGCGGCATCTCGGTCACGTTCGAATGAGCGCCGTTTGCGCCGTTCTTGCTCGCCGCGGTCTTGCGCGGCTTGGCCGGCGCCTTGGGTTTGGTGGTTGCCTTCTTGACGGTCTCTGCCATAGAGAAATCCTCCTGTGGGGTTGGGGGCCAACAAACGGCCGTCTCCTCTAGGATAGCGGAAGAAGGCGTCTTCGGTAAGTCCCGAAGGTACCCAAGGAATCCCAGCGGTCAATATGGGATGGGAGGCCTGGCGTAGGTTGAGTGGGGCGTTTTAGACACATTCAGCGGCTAAATCGCGGCGGTGTAGTGGTTTGGCGCCGTCCGGGAACTCGACCCTACCGCCGCGTTGCCTGGAGAATGCGACAAAGTCGGGGATGAGGGTCGCGTATCGCCATCCGAGAGACCCGCTTAGATTGAATCACCGCTGCAGCATATCAATCGGCTTGGTAAAATCCGTCACGCGGATGTGCTTGGCCAGCAACGGGTGCTGGCGTTCAAGCGCGCGATACATCTCCCATGCCACGCGGCGGTAGCTGAAGTGGCCGGCGGGACCGGAGCGCAGCTCGGAGATGTATTGCGCTTCGGCAAAATCCATCTTGAACAGGCTGCGGATGCGCGTGGCCAGCGGCAGCAGGTAGAGCGCGGACTGCGCGGCGCCAGACGCATTTCCGGGCGCCGTGCTGCCGGCGATGCGCGCGCTGGCCGTGTGCGCAGCCTCAATGGTTGCGCGGTAATCGGACAGGATGCCGGCTTCGACGAGGATATCGACGCCGGGGGCGAGATCGCCGGAGGCCGGCGTCTCGTAGCCGTGGCGCGAAGTGAAACCCTGGATGATCTGGGTGCAGCGGCGATGGCGGTGCATGTCGCGGAAGCCGCCGATGTCCATGAGGATGTCGAAGCGCAGTGCCGCGCCGGCGTGGAAGGCGCGGAGTGCTTCGTCGTGCTTGCCGCGGTGCCTTGTCCCCAGCTCAATGATCTCCAAAACCTGAGAGGCTGGAAGCCCGGCCACCAGGTCGCGGATCTGGCGGTAGGGGTGCTGGCTGGCGGAGTAAAGCAACGTCGCGGCCAGCTCCACTTCGAGAGTCTCGGTACGCTCGACCAGATCGACCACGCGGGTCAGGGCAATGGGGACGTTTTGGAGCAGCCCGGCGGCGGCCTGGCAGAGCTCGGCGCGGGTCCGGGTTTCGTAGATGTTGGGCTGGGAGTATTTCACCAGCGTGGGCGCGGTGCGGACTTCGCGGGTGAAGAGCTGGGCGGCTTCGGCGGCAAGATCGCCGCCGTCTTCGAGCGCGGCAAGTTTTTCCACGAAGGCTGCGGCGGCCTGCGCGTTGATGTTCCACGCCGCGCCGGTGGCCGCTTCGCGCAGCTTCTCGCCCAGGTCGCGGATCTCGGCGACGGGATGCGACAACAGCCGCGAGACCTGGGTTTCGAGCGTGCGGGCGCTCACGATCTGTCCGAGCGAGGTGTTGGTGGCCAGCGGGAGCAGGTAGCGCGCCACGTCAAAGGCGCGGGCCTTGAGGGTGCGCTCGTAGGCCTCGGGCTTGAGCGACTCCGGCCGCTCGACGCGGCTGCGCAAAACCTCCTGCACGGCGGCGGTGGTGCGCTGGTAGGCGGCAAACAGGTTTTCGACGGTTTCAGAATAGAGTTGCGCCGAAACCGAATCCGCGCCAAAATCAGGGAAATACCAGCCGGATTTCAGAAAGTTCTGGTAGCGCGTGGAGCGCTCCTGGCCGTCCCAGCGCTGCTCGTCAACCAGCACGATGGCGGCCAGCAGGCTCAGCCGCTCCACGGCGAAGGCGATATGGGCCAGGTCGGCGATGGAGCGATGGCCGTATTGGAAATAAAAGGTGTTGAGGAACTGCTCGGCGCGCTGTGCGCTGATCTCCGTGAGCGACTCGCGCATGGAGAGGGCCGAACGGGAGTATTTGGCCATGGCGTAGGCCAGAATCTCCGGGTCGGCGCCATGGACGGCGAAGACCTCAGTCTGGTTGTGTGCGGCGGGAGGACGAAAACTTTCACTGGACATAATCGAGGTCTCGCGAACAGAATACGTCATCGGGGTTAGTGCGCAGCATTGCCGGATTCGGCACCCTACGGGCGGCATCTTTCCATTAGAGCGAGGAGCCGCACCGGACACGGTGGAGTGGGCCATGCAGGAATTTCTGATCCGCACGTCGCATAAGCCGCGACCGCTGCCCTCAGGCCGCTGGGCGATTACCCAGCGCTGGAACGATCTGTTGTTTGCCCACTGGCCTGCGCCGGCCTCCGCCATGTCCGCGTTGCTGCCCGACTGGCTGGAAGTGGACACCTACCAGGGATCGGCATGGCTGGGCGTGGTGCCGTTTTGGCTCGACCGCATCAAGATCCGTGGCATTCCGCCGGTTCCGGGCGTGCGCAGCTTTCCTGACCTCAACCTGCGTACCTACGTCCGCGACCGGTATACGGGAACGCGCGGCATCTACTGCTTTTCGCTGGACGCCAGCAACCTGGTGGCGATTGCCGTGGCGCGGATCTTTTATCACTTGCCCTACTACTGGGCGGAGATGCGGCTGGAGCAGCGCTCGGACCGCGAGTTTGCTTTTTACAGCCGCAGGCTTCTGGCCGGCCGCCAGGTGATCTTCAAGGCGCGCTACCGCGGCCTGGGGCCGACCCATAAAACGGCCGAGTGCCGCAGCGGCACATTTGAATACTTCATCACCGAGCGCACCTGCCTGTTCAGCTCGAACCGTGCCGGGCTGCCGGTGCGGGCCAATCTGCATTACGTTCCCTGGCCGCTGGAAGAGGCCGAGGCGGAGATCGAGCGCAACGACCTGCCCTCGACCATCGGCATCGATCTGCCGGCGACCGAGCCCATCCTGCACTACTCGCGCCGGCTGGCGGTCTACATCTGGCCGACAGAACTGGCGCGACCCGCCCTCGCCGGCCGGCCGGTGACTGTGGCGGCCACGCCGTCTGGGTAGAAGGCAGAAACCGGGCTCCGGGCTCGAGTTCCGGCAATCCATTCCGCTCTTTTCCGCTTCTTGAGAGTAGAGCCATGCCGCCTATAATCAGGGACGGAAGGGCGCGCCGCTGCGCGCAGAGGCAACAAACAGAATATGAGCAAGTTAGAGGGTCGCATTGCCCTGGTGACCGGGGCTTCGCAGGGGATTGGCCGGGCCTGCGCGCAGGAGCTGGCCAAAGCCGGAGCCACGGTGGCGCTGGCGGCGCGGAATGAGGCCAAACTGGCCGAGGCGGTGAGCGAGATTGAGGCTGCCGGCGGGCAGGCGGCGGCGTTTGCGCTGGACATTGCCAGCGAAGAGTCGATCAAAGCCGCGGCCAAAGCGGTCCTGGAGCGGTTCGGCAAGGTCGAGATCCTGGTGAACAACGCCGGCATTACCCGCGACGGACTCATGCTGCGCATGAAGCGCGCCGACTGGGACGACGTGCTGGGCACCAACCTCACCGGCGCCTTTCTGCTGACGCAGGCCGTTCTGAGCCCGATGCTCAAGAACCGCTGGGGGCGGATCGTCAACATTTCGAGCGTGGTGGGGCGCACGGGGCAGGGGGGCCAAGTGAACTACGCGGCGTCCAAGGCGGGGCTGATCGGGCTTACGCGATCCATGGCCCGCGAGGTGGCTTCACGGGGCATCACGGTGAACGCCGTGGCGCCCGGCTACATCGAGACGCCGATGACCGCGGTGCTGGACGAAAAGCAGCGCGCCGCCATGATGGCCGGGATTCCGCTGGGCCGGCCGGGAACGGATATGGAAATCGCGCAGTGCGTCGCGTTTCTGGCCTCGGATGCCGCATCCTACATTACCGGGCATGTTCTGGATGTAAACGGCGGAATGTTCATGGGTTAACTTGGGAGCCTCCGCGGGTTACCAAAGGCTGCACGAGCGGTGCGCCACTTGCTTCCGTCGCGTTGAAGTTTTGCCGGCGCAACGCCGATAGTCAGGCTGAATTGGAGTGTCCACATGGCGACGAAGGTAGCGGCTGCCGGTTGTTCCCCTGATATACCGGCGGAAAGAGCCGATGGGCTGCGCTATGTGGCCCGGCAGCCGATCCTCGACTTGCGCGGCAGGGTTCACGCTTACGAATTGCTTTTCCGCAGCGGGCCGGAGCAGGCCTTTCGCGGCGACGGCGACCTGGCCACCCGCACCATGCTCGACAATACGTTGATCTTTGGCCTGGAGCGGCTTACCGGCGGGCTGACCGCGTTTGTGAACTGCACCCGCGAGTCGTTGACGGACAAGCTGGTGGATGTGCTGCCGCCGAGCATGTTTGTGCTGGAGATCCTGGAAGATGTAGAACCCACGCCCGAGCTGGTGGACGCCTGCCGCCGGCTGAAGAAGGCCGGCTTCCGGCTGGCGCTGGACGACTTTATCTGGAAGCCGGGCTTCGACCCGCTGATCGAGCTGGCCGACTACATCAAGGTGGACTTCCTGCTTTCCGGCGTCAGGGAACGGCACGAGCTGCTGAATAAGCTGCACGGCGCGCCGGTAGCGCTGCTTGCCGAGAAGATCGAGACGCAGGAGCAGTACCGGCAGGCTTGCGCGGAAGGCTTCAAGCTGATCCAGGGCTACTACTTCTGCCGGCCGGAGCTGATCCAGAACCGCAAGGTGCCGTCCAACCGGCTCACGCAGATCGAGATCCTGCGCCTGGTGCGTGAAGACACCATCGATCTGGAGGAGCTGTGCAAGCTGGTGAAGCAGGATACATCGCTCACCTACCGGCTGCTGCGGCTGATCAACTCGCCGATCTACGGGCTGCGGCAGGAGGTGCGCTCGGTGCAGACCGCGCTGATGGCCGTTGGCGAAGACGCCTTCCGGCGCATCGCCACGCTGGCCATTACCAGCGAGCTCAACGGCGATCAGCCGATGGAGCTGCTGCGCATGGCTTTTGTGCGCGCACGGTTCTGCGAGATGAGCGCCCATCTGTGCTGTCTGGACTCAACCGAGCAATATCTGCTTGGACTGCTGAGCCTGCTGCCGGCCATGCTGCGGGTGCCTATGCAGGAGCTGGCTCCTTCGCTGCCTCTGCGCGAGGAGATATGTTTCGCGTTGATGGGTACGTCTATTCCCGAGCGCAAGCTGCTGGAGTGGATGATCTCGCACGAGCAGGGAAACTGGGCCGCGTGCGACGCGGTTGCGGCCGAGCACGGGCTGAGCCAGGAGACGCTGGTCCGCAATTATGAGCAGGCGGTGGTGTGGGCGGAAGGCGCAATCCACTTCGCGTAAGCGACAGGCCTTTATCTGAATCAGTTTTCGGCACGGCTGAAGCCGTGCCCTTTCAAAGCCCCATTTATGCAACCAGTTCTAAAAGATTCCCACCCGCAGGCCGGCGCTCACGCTCACTGAGCTCATGGCGCCATAGGTAAACTGCGGCCAGTCCTGGTATTCCACATCGGCCGCCCGGATGTAAATCCGGTGGGTCAAGTGATAGTCCAGCCCGCCTCCGGCCGTCGCCACCAGGTAACGCCCGTGCGCGTAGTTGAAGGGGAAATTGAAGTCGCCAAAACCGATCAGGCCCTTGGCATACGGCTGGAACCGGTGGAAGTTCATGTGATAGCGGAGGCCGATCGAATAGGTCTCCACGTGAATGTCGTTGATCTGGTGCCACTCGAGCCACCGGCCCTCGGCTTCAATGCCGAGCCTGTGTTTCAGGTCGGCGTCCACAAACCCCGAGACGCCCAGCAGCTTCTGCTCGCCATACTGCACGTATTGGCCTGAGCCGGTTCCGCCCGCCGACAGTTTGAATCCGCCGGAGTTCGCTGCCGGGACCACCTGCGCACGCGCGGTGTTCGCCGTGCCGAAGCATCCCGCCAGAATGGCGGCCGCGAGGGCCGCCTTCCACCAGGAGTGCGCTTGGGGCCCTCCGTTCTGCCGCTTGCTTAGATCGTGGAATATCTTCATTTGTCTCCTGCGCCGGGTTTGTGCTGCCGTTCCCCGCTCTAATTCGTGATGTCCAGCGTAACATTCTGGTAATGAATCACATCGCTAGTGGTGCCTGTTCCCGTCACCTGGATGACATAGGTGCCCGACGCCGCCGAGCTGGAACTGTACCCGCTGCAGCCTGTGGCCACGAGCGCAGCCGCTGAGAGCGCCATCACCAGCACCATGGTCAGCATCGCGCTGCCGCGCCTGCGCAGCCGCCAGAAGACGAAGCCGAAGAATGCGCTCAGCGGCAGGAATAGTCCGGCCATCGACATGGAGCCCTTGCCGGAAGCGCGGTTGTTCATGGCCGTTGCGCCTCCGCCAACCGGCGAATTGGTGTCGATCGACAACTGAGCAGTGACCGTTCCATTTGCTGTCAGGTTGACGGACGGGCTGGAGAAGTTGCACGTCACCCCGGCCGGCAGCGATGCGCAGCCAAGACCGATTTTATCGGTGAAGCCGCCTTCGGAGGTCAGGCTCACCGTCACAGTTCCGTTTTGCGAGCTCTTGAGCGACAGCGTGGCAGGCGTCACGGTCATGCTAAAGCCGGCCGGAGCGCCCGTGATCGTTATCGGCGCGGACGCGGATGGAGCGTGCACCGAGTCGCCCGCATAGGCTGCTACCACGGTGTAGTTTCCAGCCGGCAGATTCGGGGTCAGCGTGACCACGCCACTCGAATCCAGCGTGCCGGAGCCGATGGTATTGCCATTGCTGGTAAACGTCACCGTGCCGGTGGGCGTGGGGCCGGTGGCGCCGACCACCACCGCAATCAGGACCGTCTGCGGGTTTGCGCCGCCGGTCGTGGTGGTAGCCAGGCTGGTCGAGGTCGGAATCAGGGTCACCGTCAGGCTAACCGGCGCCGACGTGCTCGGGGCGTTGTTCACGTCGCCGGCATAGCTGGCCGTAATCGAATACGTGCCCACCGCCAGCGTCGAGGTGGTGAAGGTCGCCTTGCCTCCGCTCAGGGTGCCCGCGCCCAGTGCAGTCGTTCCCGAAAGGAAGGTCACCGTCCCGGTGGCAGCCGTGCCGGTGCTCGCCACCGCGGCCGTGAAGGTTACTGTGGAGCCCACCTGCACCGGATTCGGCGACACGGTGAGCGTGGTGGTAGAAGTAGCAAGGCCCACGGTGAGCGAAAGCGCCGCTGAAGCGCTGCCGCCGTCATCCGTGTCGCCGCTGTAGGTGGCCACGATCTGATACGTTCCGGCCGCCAGCACAGGGTTGATGGTCGCGGTGCCCGCCGCGGTCAGCGCCGTGGCGCCCAGCGCGGTGGTTCCAGAGGTAAAGGTCACCGTCCCGGTGGGCGTGGCCGCGCCGGCGGTAAGCTTCACCGTTGCGGTAATGGCCTCCGGCTGATTGGCGATGCCCGGATTGGGTGCAGCCACCACAGTGGTTGCCGTCTGGGTCTGGCTCACCACCTGGTTGAGCGGGGCTGCGGTTGCGCCGGCGCCGTTATTCGCATCGCCCGCGTAGGTCACCGTGATGGGATGGGTCCCCACGGCCAGCGTAGAGGTCTGGAAGGTCGCACTGGCGGGATTGCCCGCCAGAATGCTGGTTCCAATCTGCACTCCGTTATCGAAGAAGACGGCCGTCCCAGTAGCTGCCGTGGTCGAGCTGGAGCTGACCGTGGCCGTGAACGTCACCGCGGATCCGAAGTTGGACGGGTTCAGCGACGAAGTAACCGTGACCGTGGTCGCAGCCTGCACATCCTGCTTCACCACCGTCGAGGTGCTGCCCAGGATTCCGTTGGTTGCATCGCCGCTGTAGACCGCGGTGATCGAATGCATGCCTACGGCCAGCGTCGCCGTGGCATAGGTAGCCACGCCCGCAGTCAGCGGCGCCGTGCCCAGCGTGGCGGCGCCGTCCATGAAGGTCACGGTCCCGTCGGGAGTCACAGTGCCGCCGCCGGTGGCCGCCACAGTTGCCGTGAAGGTGACGTTCTGCCCGAAGACCGACGGGTTCACGCTGGAAGTGAGCGTGGTCGTCGTGCCCTCATTCACCACCTGAATCAGCGCAGTTGCCGTGGTGCTGGTGGCATGCGTAGTGTCGCCGCTATAGGTCGCTGTAATCGAATGCTGGCCCACCCCGAGCGTCGTGATCGCAAAGGTCGCCACGCCTGCGGAGTTTACCGCGAGCGCCGGAGCGAGCGTGGTCGTCACACCATTAAAGGTGTCCTGAAGCTCGACCGTTCCAGTCAGGTTCCCGGTTCCCGTCGCGGCGGTCACGGTGGCGGTAAAGGTGACGCTCTGCCCGAAGTTCGAGGGGTTGAGCGACGAGGCCACGGTGATCGCGCTGGCCGCCGTATTCACCACCTGGTCCACTACCGGCGATGTGCCTGAGCTGTTATTCGAGTCTCCGGGGTAGCTCGCGGTGATCGGATGCGTCGCGACGGAAAGCGTCGAGGTGGTGAATGTCGCCACGCCCGGGTTGCCGGAGAGGGTTCCTGTTCCGATCTTGGTTGCGCCGTCGTAGAAGGACACCGTCCCGGTGGCTGCCGTGGGCGAGCTCGAAGTGATAGTCGCAGTAAACGTCACGGACGCGCCATAAGTGGACGGATTGAGCGACGAAGTCAACCCAATAGTCGATGTCGCCTGCACATCCTGGTCGAGCACGGCTGAGGTGCTGCCGAGAACCTCGATGCTCGCGTCCCCGCTGTAGACCGCGGTGATGGGATGCACGCCCAGCGTCAGAGTCGTGGTGGAGTAAGCCGCCGTGCCGCCGCTCAGCGCCATCGTACCCAGCACTGTGGCGCCATCCATGAATGTCACCGTGCCGTCGGGCGTTACGCCGCCACCGCCGGAGATGGCCACCGTGGCCGTGAAGGTTACGCTCTGGCCCAGCGCCGACGGATTGGCGCTCGAGGCCAGCGTGGTCTTGGTCGCCTCATTCACGGTTTGAATCAGCGGAGGCACGCCATTGTCCGTCGAGGTGCTCGAGAAGTGGCCTGTGTCGCCGCCATAGGTGGCTACGATCGAGTGCAGGCCCACGCCCAGCGTCGTGATGGAGAATGTGGCTACATCGGAAGCATTCAGCGCCAGCCCCGTTGCCAGCGTGGTGGTCACGCCGTTGTACGTATCGGCGATGCTCACCGTCCCGGTCAGAGCACCTGTTCCCGTGCCCGTGGTCACGGCAACTGTGAACGTTACGGACTGACCGAAGGCCGAGGGGTTCGGAGCTGAGGTCACGGTGGTCGTGGTGGAGTTGACGGCCAGCGCATCGCCCACCAGTTGGATGTCCAGCGGCGAGTTCACCGTCACGCTGGCCACATCGATGTTGGAGAGCAGCGGATTGCCCGACGTGGTAGGGGCAAAGACTGCGCCCACTACGCACTGGGACGAATCGCCCAGGTCAGGAGGGCCGACCGCGCAGGTCGTCGTCGGTCCATCCACCTGCGCATTGACCGCCGGAGTAATCGCTGTCAGATCCAGGTCGCTGTTGCCGTCATTCTCAATCGTGATTGGCACCGGCGCTGACAGCGATCCTTGCCGCACCCCGGTTGTATAGTCCACTGCGGTATAGTTGCTCTGGATCTCGCGCACCGCCATGTCCAGCGAGTCGGCGATATACAGATTCCCGCTTCCGTCCAGGCTGATGCCGATCGGTCCGTAGAGGACGACCGCGGGGAACAAATTGTTGTAGTAATACCTCCCGATCCCGCTCTTCACGAGGCTCGTGATGTCGAGCGTTGCGGAGCTCACCTTCCGGATCGTCCTGTTCTGCGTGTCGGAGATGTAGACATTTCCCGCCGGGTCAATGGCTACGCCGGAGGGAGCCCACAACTCCGCCGCTGTAGCCAGCCCAGTATCGCCGCCGCTGCCGGCTATTCCGTTTCCGGCGAAGGTCGTAATCAGGCTGGCCGGCGTGATGGCGCCGCTGATTGCGCTCACCAGCCGGACCCGGTTGTTGCTCGAGTCGGGAATGTACATGTCGCCTGCCGCGTCAAATGCAACCGCGTACGGGCTGTTGAGCTCGGCGGTAATAGCCGTAATGCCGTCGCCGTTATAACCGCCGGTGTCGTCGGGATTGGTAAAGCCGTTCCCGGCAACCGTCGTAATCAGCCCCGTGGAGAGAGCTACTTCGCGAATGCGCTCATTGGCCGTGTCGGCAATGAAGATATCTCCGCTCACGTCCAGCGTCACGCCTTCAGGCTGATTGAGCGAGGCCTCGAGCGGCGTGCAGCCGTCGCCCACCGTATCCGTCTGTCCTGCGCAGCCGGCGCCGCCGCCGGCCATGGCGACAATCTGCCCGGTCGCGGCCACAATCTCGCGGATCTCGTCGTTGCCGGTGTCTGCAATAAACAGGTTGCCCGCGCCGTCAACGGCAAGGCCGCCGGGACTATCGAGGGTCGCCGTGGATGCCGGGCCGTTGCCGGAGTTCCCCGGCGCGCCCGTACCTGCAATCGTCGCGATGATTCCCGTGCCGGTGCATGTGGTTCCGGCGATGGTCGCGCTGGTCGCGCTCGCGCACACCATGCGAATGCGGTTATGCGCGGTGTCTGCTATGTACACATTGCCCGCGCCGTCCAGCGCAAGGCCGCTCGGCAGGTAAAGCTCGGCCTGCGTGGCCGGTTTGCCGTCGCCCACTGCGCCCAGGTAGTTGCCGTCGCCGGCAAAGGGAAGCTCGTTGCCGGGAATAAACACACCCAGCGGTCCGGTTCCCGTGCCGGAGAGATAGGCCGTGCCCAGCAGGACAGGATTGCCGCTCACTGTCCCCACCAGCACTACCCCGCCCAGGCGCGTGCCCGGAGCGGAAGGCGTAAAGGTCACAGACTCCTGGCACTGCCCATTGAGGGCAAGCACCGCGCCCGCGCACGTCGAAGTGCCGGTCCCCACGGCGAAGTCCAGTCCGCTCTGGCCTTCAGTGAGCACCTCTACGCCAGTCACCGTGCCCGCCGTCGTGGCAGTCACCGTCACAGACTGAGCGGCCGACGCTGTGCCCACCGGCTCGGGGCCAAAGGTGGACTGCGCCTGCGCGCCGGCCGCAGCCAGCAGCAAGGCTCCAAGGCCCGCAATCCAGCTCAGGCTGCGTCTCTGCCGGGCAGCGGATGCCAGCATGTATAACGTGTTCCCTGCATTCTCGTGGGGGGCAATTCGGTACGATGTGCGGCTCATTGGCGACTCCGTTATGTAAACTTCTGGCGATCAACTGCTCCCAGTAGGCATAACGGCCGCAACCTGAAAAGCGACCGGCCAGCTGGGGGAAGCTGCCGATTCGTTACGCATGGCGCCGGAGTTATACAGCGATCCGGTCCGGCAAATCTATGCGAGGTTACTTATGTTTGCATAACGGATTACCCTCAAGAAACAGAAAACTGCTTCATGTAACCCGAAAGATGTACCCGCGGCACTAATTTTCATCGGCGAATTAGTTGGAGAGCCCCTCTGACCGTGCCATTTTGGAACTTTCCGGCCTGAATCGGACCCGCTAATTGGGCATTGACAGGGCAGTAACATGACCTTAGTCGGTGCAGGCAAGGTAAGTGGCCGCGCTAGCGGCCGGCGCCCAGGTCCATCTAGGAGTCTAGGTTGTGGGAAGAATTCTTTCGCGATTGATCACAGGACTAGATAGGTGCGCATCTGGAACTAAAGGAAAGAAGAGAGGAGAAGTTCGGGGAGGTATGGTGCGCCCGGAGAGATTCGAACTCCCGACCTAATGCTCCGGAGGCATTCGCTCTATCCAGCTGAGCTACGGGCGCGCTCTCCTAGAATACCGCATCTTTTGGGTTCCCCGCCCTGTGTTTGCGCGTCGTCCAGGCGGCGCCGAAGGCTTGATACAGACGGGTGTGGTAGAGTGATTTCCGCTGGATCTCTCCAGCACTGGATGGACAGAGTGGCTTTTTCCCCGGCCGATCGCCATCTTCGCGAGGCAGCTCATGCCGTTGGATGGAACCGCCGGGAGTTTCTGCGTTCGGCGGCAGGCTTAGCCACCGCATCTACCGTCTGCAGCCTTGCAC
>JBAUCP010000434.1:0-6933 GCA_049677625.1 Occallatibacter sp.
CAATGGTAGCATTCGCGCGGAAGGCAGAATCGCGGCGAATGGGTGCACGACAAGTCCAGGGATGCGGAAAAGATCGAAGCTGTCTTCGCCTCGCTGGCCGGGCGGTAATTGCTTTTTCGGCCATGGCATCTCTCGCGCTCAATTGATCCATCAGGCAACGCGACGAATTGAACCCGGGACTTCCGTTTCGCAAACGGGGCCAACGCAAACACGGGCATCCGCCGTGGCGGATGCCCGTGTGAGCTTCTTAGCAAAGAGTAAAGCTGCCAGCAAGAGTCCGCTTACGCGGCTTCTTCGCCGGGTTCTTCCTTCTTGCTTTCTTCCAGTTGCTTTTCGAGCTCGGCGCGCTTCTTGGCCTTCAGGTCGTCGCGCTTCTGGCGCTTTTCGTCGAGCTGCTTTTCGGCGCCGAGCAGCTCGATGAACGCCTTCTCCGCGCCGTCGCCCTGCTGGAAGCCGGTGCGCACAATGCGCAGGTAGCCGCCCTGCCGGTCGCCGTAGCGCGGGGCCACGGTGTCAAAGAGCCGCTTGACGGCCTTGTCGGTCTGGAGGAAGCTGAGCGCCTGGCGGCGCGAGTGCAGATCGCCCTTCTTGCCCAGGGTGATCATCTTTTCCACGTGCGGACGAACGGCCTTGGCCTTGGTCAAGGTTGTCTCCACGCGATCTTCTTGGAGCACGGACGTGACCAGGTTGCGCAGCAGAGCGCGCCGGTGGCTGGTATTGCGTCCGAGCTTGAATCCTGCATTGCGATGGCGCATAAGAAAAACTCTCTTTCGATAACAGTGATCAGGGGTCAGAGATCAGGGATCAGTTTGATGGTGCTGGAAAATGCTGTACCGGCTGACCCCTGATCCCTGAAACCTGATCCCTGCCTTAGAAGTTCTCCGTCTCGGTGGGCAACTGCAGATCCACTGAGTCGAGCGGCTCGTCTTCGTCGTCGTAGCGGCCGTAGCTTGCCGCCAGCGCCGTCGCCGGCGGAATGCTCGTCGGGCCGGGAACCGCGTTGCCCTGCTCGTCGATCTTCATGCCCAGAGAGAGGCCCATCTGCGCGAGAATTTCCTTGATCTCGTTCAGGCTCTTGCGGCCAAAGTTCTTGGTCTTGAGCATCTCCGCTTCAGTCTTCTGCACCAGCTCGCCGATGCTCTGGATATTCGCGTTCTTCAGGCAGTTGTAGCTGCGGACCGAAAGCTCCAGCTCTTCAACGGAGCGGTTGAGATTGTCGTTGCGAAGCAGGATGCGGCCTTCCTCGCCGCGCGCCTCGGCTTCAATCTCCTCCTCGAAGTTGATGAAGATGTTCATGTGGTCCTTGAGCAGCTTGGCGGCCAGGCCCACGGCATCAGCCGGCAGCACCGCGCCGTTGGTCCACACTTCGAGAGTCAGCTTGTCGTAGTCGGTGATCTGGCCAAGACGGGCTGCGTCGACGACGTAATTCACGCGCCGCACCGGCGAGTGGACCGAATCCACGGGAATGAAGCCCAGTCCCAGGTCGGCGTCGAAGTTCTTATCGGCCGAGACGTAGCCGCGGCCGCGCTTCAGGCGCATCTCCATATCCAGCTTGCCGCCTTCCGACAGCGTGGCCAGATAAATATTCTTGTCCAGTATCTCCACGTCGCCGTCGGCTTCAATCATACCGGAGGTGACGACGCCGGGCTGGTCGGCGCGCAGGTAGAGCGCCTTGGGCCCCTCGCCCGCGAGCTTAAAGGGAACCTGCTTCAGGTTCAGGATGATGTCGGTGGCGTCTTCAACCACGCCGCCGATCGATTGGAACTCGTGCAGCACGCCTTCGATGCGGATGGCGGTAACGGCTGCGCCCTCAATGGAGCTGAGCAGCGTGCGCCGCAGGGCGTTGCCGATGGTGGTGCCGAAGCCCCGCTCAAATGGCTGGGCGCTGAACTTGCCGAAAGTGTCGGTAAGCGTCTCGGCATCGACTGCCAGGCGCTTCGGTTTCTGGAATCCTCTCCACAGCATATTCGTCTCGTTTCCCGCGCGGCAGGTACGTCGCGATGCATTTTGCGGCGGCCGCGCAAGTTCTCCTTCGTTGTTGAGTTGTCAGTGGTCAGTGATCAGTGATCAGTTCCATCGCGCGGCTATTCGCCGCATCGGCTGAAAACTGACAACTGATCACTGATCACTGTTTTTCTTACTTCGAGTACAGTTCGACGATCAACTGTTCGTTGATCGGCAAATTGACATCCTTGCGCTTGGGCAGCGAGAGCACGCGGCCAGACATGTTCTCGAAGTTGGCTTCGAGCCATACCGGAACCGGGTTCTGCGCGGCGTATTGCGTGCCCTGCTCTACGATCAGCAGCTTCTTGGCGCTGTCGCGGATCGCAATCTCGTCGCCCGCGTTCACCTGGTAGGACGGGATATTGACCTTGCGGCCATTCACCGTGACGTGCCCGTGACGAACCACCTGCCGCGCCTGGCGCCGCGAGATCGCGAAGCCGAGGCGGAAGGCCACGTTGTCAAGGCGCCGCTCGAGCTGCTGGATGAGCAGTTCGCCGGTGACGCCGGTGGCGCGGCTGGCCTTCTCGTAGTAAGCGCGGAACTGGCCTTCGAGCGTGAAGTACATGCGCTTGGCCTTCTGCTTCTCGTGCAATTGCAGGCCGTAGCCCACGATCTTGGCCTTGCGGTCTTTGCCGTGCTGCCCCGGCGGGAAGTTGCGCTTCTCGATCGGGCAGCGATCGGACATGCATTTGGTGCCCTTCAAAAAGAGCTTGGTGCCTTCGCGTCGGCAAAGGCGGCATACTGCTCCGGTATAACGTGCCATTTCTTCTCCTGAATTCGGATGACGGCCGGTTTACGCGTCCGGAGGACGTTTCCTCCCGGCCCGATTACAGTGGTCAGTGATCAGTTGTCAGTGGTCAGTTTCATCTTGCTGCTACTCGCAGCATCAACTGATTCCCAACTACCTATCACTCCCAGTTATCTTTCCAGTAGTTCGAAGCAGTCGATGCCGCTCGTTCCGGCAGGAATCGACTGACAACTGACCACTGAAAACTGACAACTGTACTTACACTCTCCGCCGCTTCGGCGGCCGGCAGCCGTTGTGCGGCACCGGCGTTACGTCGCGGATGGAGCGCACCTCAATGCCGGCGGCAGCCAGAGCGCGGATCGCGGACTCGCGTCCCGAGCCCGGCCCGGCAACCCGTACGTCCACGGCGCGAAGGCCGTGATCGCGGGCCATGCCGGCTGCGTTCGAGGCCTCTTGCTGCGCCGCGAAGGGCGTGCCCTTGCGCGAACCGCGGAAGCCAAGCGAGCCCGAGCTCTTCCAGCTCAGCGTGTTGCCCATCGGATCGGTGATGGTGACGATGGTGTTGTTGAACGAGGCCTGAATGTGCGCAACGCCAAACGGCACGTTCTTGCGCTCGCGCTTCTTGAACTTCTTGTTCTTGCCGGCCTTTCCGGCTGCACCCGTCTGCTCTGGTTTCGCCATTAGGTCTTCCCCGTCGCTTTCTTCTTGCCGGCAATGGTGCCCTTGCGCGGACCCTTCCGGGTGCGGGCATTGGTGTGGGTGCGCTGGCCGCGCACCGGCAGCGACCGCCGGTGACGGTTGCCGCGATAGCTCTGAATCTCGATCAGGCGCTTGATGTGCATCGAGACGTCCTTGCGGAGATCGCCTTCGACCTCACCCTCGTCCTCAATCACCTGGCGGATGCGGTTGACCTCTTCCTCGCCCAGATCCTGGATCTTCTTGAAGGCATCCACGTTCGCCTTCTCCAGAATCTTCAGGGCGCGCGGGTTGCCGATCCCGAAGATGTAAGTCAGCGCGATCCGTGCCTGCTTGTTGCGGGGCAGATCGACGCCAGCAATACGTGCCATTTGAATTCCTCTGCTTCTGGTTGTGTGCCTCCGGCCTCAACCGGTTCGCACGGGTTATCTGGAAATTCTCCAGAGGTTCATCGCAAGCCTTGACTCCAGCTAACTAGCCTCTTGGACAGGGGTCAGTGATCAGGTTTCAGGGATCAGTTCTATCGCGCCGCTACTTGCTGGCTCAACTAGTCCCTAGTCCCTACGTCCCTAGTCCCTCTCCGTGGAGCTTCCACCAATGCCAGCGGCCTCAGCCCTGGCGCTGCTTGTGCTTTGCGTTCTCGCAGATCACACGCACCACACCGCGGCGCGTAATCACCTTGCACTTGTCGCAAATCTTCTTCACCGATGCTCGGACCTTCATTGTTCCTGCCCTTCTTTTCAGCTTCTAGCTTCTAGCTTCTAGCTTCTAGCTTCTAGCTCAGGACGTCGGAATTGATTCCTTTGACCAGGCACGAAAAAGCTAGTAGCTAGAAGCTAGAGGCCAGCAGCTTATTTGTAGCGGTACACGATGCGTCCGCGGTTCAGGTCGTAGGGGCTCAGTTCCACTGCCACGCGGTCGCCCGGCAAAATGCGGATAAAGTTCTTGCGCATTCTTCCGGAAACATGAGCCAGCACCTCATGATTGGTCTCGAGTTTGACCTTGAACATGGCGTTCGGCAGCGTTTCCACCACCGTCGCCATCACCTCAATCGCATCTTCCTTCGACAAACCGTGTCCATTTCCGCCGTGCGGCGCTTGCGCGCTGCCGGCCTTTTTCGCCGAGCATTCTACTCGGTCAAAATTCTCGCCCCGGTGGATGTTACCGCCACCGTGTGCTCGAAATGAGCACTCATGCTTCCGTCCTTGGCCACCGCCGTCCAGCCGTCGTCGAGCACCCGCACATCCGGCCCGCCGGCGTTCACCATCGGCTCAATGGCGATCACCATGCCCGGCTTGAGCTTCATGCCGCGGCCCGCCTCGCCAAAGTTGGGCACCTGCGGATCTTCATGCATGTGAACCCCGATGCCGTGGCCCACAAAATCCCGTACCACTGAAAATCCTTCGCCCTCAACCACTCCCTGCACCGCCGCGCCCACATCGCCCAGCGTCGCGCCCGGCCTGACCGCGGCAATGCCCGCCTTGAGCGACTCTTCAGTCACCTTCAGCAGCCGCGCCGCCTTCTCGTCGATCGAGCCCACAGGAACCGTGATGGCCGCGTCGCCGTAGTAACCGTCCACCACCACCCCAAAGTCCACCGAGACGATGTCCCCTTCCTTGAGGACCCGCTTCGGCGAAGGAATGCCGTGCACCACCTCGCTGTTGACTGAGGTGCACAGCACGCAGGGAAAACCGTGGTAGCCCTTGAACGCCGCCTTCACGCCCAGCTCGGCCAGCCGCGACTCGGCAGCATGCTCCAGGTCATAAGTCGTCGCGCCCGGCTTCACTTTGCTGCGCACCAGCTCCAGCACCTCGCGGACCACCTGCCCCGCGCGGCGCATCTTCTCGATCTCCTGAGACGACTTGAGTACGACAGCCACTAAAACCAGCTTTCAGTGATCAGGGGTCAGTGATCAGTTCCGTCCAGCTGCTATTCGCAGCATCAACTGATTCCCAAAATCCCGATCACGTCGCGTCATCATTTCCCAGGGCTCAAATCAGTTGATGCCGATTGTTCCCGCAGCATGTAACTGATCACTGACAACTGTTCACTGACAACTGTTCCCACACGCACAAACTCGCCGCCCGGCTGCCCTTACTGGCGCAACCGCTCAACGGCGGCAACAATTTCGGCCGCAATCTTATCAATCGGCCGGTCTCCATCCACTTCCGCGAATCGTCCCGTTTCCCGGTAGTGATCCATAACAGGCGCGGTGAGGGCCGAGTAAGCGCGCATGCGCTCCTTGAATACCTCTTCCGTGTCGTCGGCTCGCTGGATGAGCTCTGCACCCTCTATGTCGCAGAATCCATCTTTTTTAGGCGGATTCACATAGACGTTGTAGATGCTCTGGCAGACAGGACAGATCCTGCGTCCGGTAATCCGGCGCAATAGTTGATTATAGTTCACCTTGAGGCTGACGGCAACCACCGGAAGCGACTCAGCCTGCGCGATCAGCCGTTGATCGAGCCAGGTGGCCTGTGGCAGGGTGCGCGGAAAACCGTCCAGGATGTACCCGTTGGCCGTGTCCGGCTCGAGCAGCCGCAGCGCCACCATCTCGTTGACCAGGGTATCGGGCACCAGCTCGCCGCGTCCGATGATCTCCTTGGCCGTCCGGCCCAGCGGAGTGCCCTGGGCCACATTGGCGCGCAGCAGATCGCCGGTGGAGATCTGCGGAATGCCCCACAGTTTGATCAGTTCCTTGGCCTGGGTCCCTTTGCCTGCGCCCGGCGGACCCATCAAAAGAATCGGGCCGGGCACGGTCTTCGATCCCACCTCCCGGCCTCCTTGAAGGGATGTTGCAGACAACGGCATTACCAGGTTTTCCTTCCCCTGATTCGGCCAGAGCGTGGGGAAAAGCCGTCATAATGCCGCATGATCAACTGCGATTCGATCTGGTTGACGGTGTCCATGGCCACGCCAACGACGATCAGCAGCGAGGTGCCGCCAAAGTAGAAGTTCACATTCATGCCGTGGATCAGCCAGTTCGGCAGGTTCTCGAAGGCGCGGCCGATCAGCCAGATCTTGTCGAAACGGATGCCGGAGATCAGGAACGTGGGCACCAACTGGACCACGATCAGATACAACGCTCCGACCAGCGTAATGCGCGTCAAAATATCGTTGATAAAGTCCGAGGTGCGCTTGCCGGGCCGGATTCCGGGGATGAACGAGCCCGATTTGCGGAAGTTGTCGGCAATGTCGTCCGGCTTCATCACGATCGAAACATAAAAATAGGCGAAGAAGATGATGCCCAGCATGCTCAGCAGCTCGTACCAGGGATAGCCGGGCGTGAGCGCCTGCATGATTGGCTGCAGCAGCTTCGAGTTCTGCACCCACGGCACCTGCCCGAACAAGAGCGGAGCGGAGAGAATCGAGCTGGCGAAGATGATCGGCATCACGCCGCCGGAGTTCACCTTCAGGGGCAGATGGCTTGAGGAGCCGCCCATCATGCGCCGGCCCACAATGCGCCGCGCGCTCTGGATGGGAAT
>JBAUCP010000435.1:0-12541 GCA_049677625.1 Occallatibacter sp.
GTTGATGCCCTGGCGCAACAATATGAGTACAACCTGGAGTGAAAGACGAAAGAATGCTCGATCAATCTCCGCCTCATCGCCCATAGATACGGCGCATCGCCCGTTCAGTCCGAGGCCGTTGCCGCGAAGCAGGGCTGGCGAACCATTTCCATAAGCAGCCTGGGAAGATCGTACTGGATTTGCCAATTGGGAAAGTCCGCCTTGACTTTACTGATGTCGGAGATATAGCAGATGTGATCGCCGATACGATTCTCGGGAAACATCTTATGCTTGAGCCTCAATCCCATCTCATCGAGGAGCTTGATTGTTTCCAGAATTGAGAGGCTGTTCGCTCGGCCGCCGCCCAGGTTGTAAACCTCGCCACAACGCGGAGCTTTGTAAAACTCCAGAAACAGCGAAGCAACATCCGAACAATGTATCTGGTCGCGAACCTGTTTTCCCTTGTAGCCGAAGATCGAGTACTCCCGGCCTTGGGCGGCGCAGAGCACGATATACGCGAGATAGCCGTGCAACTCAACAGCCGCGTGGTGCGGGCCGGTGAGACAGCCGCACCGGAAGACGCCTGTAGGCATTTTGAAATAGCGCCCGAATTCCTGACACAGGACGTCAGCCGCAAGTTTCGAAACGCCGAAAAGGGAATGCAACGATGCGTCGATCGACATGTTCTCGTCGATTCCATCCCGGCCATCGGCGTATTCGTACCTGGTCTCCAATTCTTTCAGGGGCAGCGTGTTGGGCCGGTCTCCGTAGACCTTGTTCGTGCTGGTGAAGCAAAAAGGGGAATCGGCGCAGAAATCGCGGGCAGCGACGAGCAGATTCAAAGTGCCGACCGCATTGATATCGAAGTCATCGTAGGGAATCGCGGCCGCTTTGTCGTGGGAGGGCTGGGCTGCG
The DNA here is from genome assembly GCA_049677625.1 of Occallatibacter sp. Classification (GTDB taxonomy): domain Bacteria; phylum Acidobacteriota; class Terriglobia; order Terriglobales; family Acidobacteriaceae; genus Telmatobacter. The sequence goes on from JBAUCP010000435.1 coordinate 895, forward strand.
GTATGGATGATGAAGGCAGGGCGCTCATCCTGAAGCAGGTCGCGTATCTTTTGCCGGTCCCTGAGATCGAAGGAGTGATGACGGTAACCAGGCAATAGGTTACATAGGTCTCTTACCTCTGAGGCAGTCGAACCTTCCGGGCCAAAGAACCTCTGCCGCATGTCATTGTCGAGACCAATGACATGCCAGCCTTCCTGCGCCAGAGTGCGTACACACGCCGAACCTACAAGACCGCCGGAGCCGGTGACGAGTGCTTTCAAATCGACCTCCGTCGGGTGGGCCCAAATTAATTTCAGCTAGATTCTGCGATGAGAATTTCTATGATAGCATCGAAGCACTTCGCTATCAATTCACTGAAGGAGATTTCCCCCAAAAATGGTCGGTAGCCCTTTACTCATCGCAGAGAAGGCGCGGGCAAGGCTGCGGTCAACGGTGCTTTCGCTCAAGGAAGGCCGGGCGCTTGAAGGACAGCAAGGCACCTCCGGAGATGTTCCCGATCCAGCGGACATGGTCCTTACTGCTTGCGAAGTGAATGAGGCTCATGGAACCGGGACTCTGATTCGCAGAATGTTCACGGATTGGTCGTCCATCGTTTCAGTGAGGACTCACGATTTCTATGACGGGAAGCAGAGCTTTGGAGCCGCGTCGTTCTGCGTGCCCTTCGCGAACGGCTCTCGCGTGGAGGTTGCCTCCACGATTCAGCTTTACATGAACGGCGCCAAGGTGCGCCGGGCACTCTGCATCCCTTATCTTCCCGGAGAAGCCATTGTCAGCCTGGCCGTGAAAGAGTTGTACAGGATACCCCTTTGCACTTATGTGATGGATGACAAGAACGTGGCGGCAGAAGGAATCTCCGATGCGCTGATGACGGAGTTGCTAACCAAATCGGATCTTCGCCTGGTGATTGGGCCGGAGATGCGCGACGCATATGAAAAGAAATACGGCATGAAATTCTGGGTGGTGCCGCCTTTGGTATCCGATGAGGTGATCCGCACAACCCTCGCTCCGTCGCCGGCAGACGGTGAGCCGAAGCGCGGCGTCCTCTTGGGAAACATCTGGGGCCAGCGCTGGCTGGATCTCCTGCGCAAGACCTTTCGGGGCACCGGTCAGAAGGTAGATTGGTACTGCAACATCAAGGATCCCAAGTCGTTGAAATTTGACCGGACTGAGATGGAAGAAGATGGAATCCGTCTCATGGACCCGGTGCCGGAATCGGATCTGCCGTCCACGCTGTGTCGATATTCCTATGCAGTTGTGCCCACCGATCCCCTCGACGGGCAAAGCCCAGCCGCAGTGGAAGCAATCGCCAGATTCAGCCTTCCCAGCCGGATTCCAACTTTGGTCACCACGTCGCAACTGCCCATCCTCGTAATCGGCAATTCCACTACCTCTGCCGCCGGTTTTGTCGAGCGCTTTCAACTGGGCAGGATAATCCCTTATGACTCCCGAGCAGTGCTTGGCGCAGTGGAACAATTGCTTGACGTCAAAGTTCAAAAGCAGATTCGCGAACGGTCACTCGCGTTGAGCCCCAATTTCTCGGCTCACAACTCGGCCGATTGGATTTGGCGTTCGCTTGCGCAAGGAGCGCCTTGCGATCTTCGCTACGAAACCCTCATGCCGCCTGTCACGGAGGAGTTCGCCAACTCGAACTGAGAGTCTATGACTGAAATTGCCAATGACGTTGCCGAGCAATTAGACCGGCTCACGAAAACGGTCCGGGATCTGGATGGCGCCGTTGAATCGTTGATCCTGAATGAAACCGCGGTCCTGGAAGGACTTGCGCAGATGCTCAACGTTATCCATCAGATGCAGACGAGAAGCGAAGAAAGCCAACAGAAGCATAGTGAGCAAATCCACCAATTCGGCTTGTTGATTGCGTCCCACCTCGAAACTCGCAGCTCTCATATGCCGATCGTCCTCCCGGCGAGCAAATCCGATTCGGAAAACCCTGAAACTGCCTTGCTGCAGCACCTCTACGCCTTTTTGCCGGACTCGACGGCAATCGACATCGGCGCACATTGGGGCGAAACAACGGAGGTTCTGCTCGCGAGTGGCTATAGCGTGATCGCCTTCGAGCCATTCCCCGAGTCTTTCTCGGAGATCGAGCGCAAGAGCAAGGCGGGTGAAAATCTACGGGCCTTTCCCTGGGCCATTGGACCCGAAGACGGAAAGATGGACTTGCATGTTGCCTCGAGCCGCTCCGGCGACCGCAAGCGCGATGTTTCTCTCTTTCATACCTTGGTTCCTCATGCCGCGGATGAGGATCTCGACTTCTCGGATACCATTCCAGTCAAGGTCCGCAGCTTAGGCAGCCTCGTCCTGTCCGGCGAAATTCCCAATCGGGTCGGTTTGCTGAAGATCGATACGGAGGGCTTTGACCTTGATGTAGTGCGGGGGATCGGTGAGCTTCGCGCTTCTGCAGTCATGGTGGAGTTTTGGGATGCGGAACATGAGTTCGGAAAATCGGGCCGAGGAAGGCTCGACGATCTGGTCACCGCAATGAAGCAACGTGGCTATGGATGGTATCTCGTGATTTATCATCTCGATGCAAAATCTCTGGTTTCGTACTATCACAACCGGCCTGACACCGTTCCAGGATCCTGGGGCAATGCGATCTTTTTCGAGGACCAGCAAATTTTTGCGGAGTCCATGCGCTGGGTAGAACACATGCTGCCGCCTACGCTCTTTCGCTAATCGCACCTGCCGCCATGGATCGCAATATCGAATGAATTCATGAGCGACTATCTTGCCAGTCTTGAAGCTGAATCCATCGAAATAATCCGGGAAGCGATTGCCCTGGCGGCCAAGCCGGTCATGATGTACTCGATCGGCAAGGACTCCTCGGTCATGTTGCATCTGGCGCGCAAGGCGTTCTGGCCGGCAGTGCCTCCGCTTCCTCTCTTGCACATCGATACCACATGGAAATTCCGTGAGATGATCGCGTTCCGCGACCGGATTGCCGCCGAATCCGGCATGAAGCTGCTGGTGCACACCAATTACCAGAGGCTTGTGGAGGGCGTGAGCCCGTTTACCTGCGACTCCGAGCGTTACACCACCATGATGAAGACCGAAGCGTTGAAACAAGCGCTCGATAACGGGGGCTTTGACATTATTCTGGGCGGAGCAAGGCGAGATGAGGAGAAGTCGCGCGCCAAGGAGAGGATATTCTCCTTTCGTTCCGCCGGCCACCGGTGGGACCCGAAGCTGCAAAGGCCTGAGTTGTGGAATCTCTACAACGCCCGAATCCATCCGGGAGAGTCGATTCGGGTCTTTCCGCTTTCCAACTGGAGCGAGGCCGATATCTGGGAGTACATAGCCAAGGAGCGTATTCCCATTGTGAACTTGTACTTTGCCGCGCTGAGGCCAGTAGTCCGGCGTTCGGGACAATGGATCATGGTTGACGATGACCGATTCCCGCTGAATCCAGGCGAAACGCCTGAAATGCGCTTAGTCCGTTTCAGGACTCTTGGCTGTTATCCGCTGACCGCCGCGATGGAGAGTTCGGCTACAACCGTTGAGGAGATTTTCCGGGAGATACAGACGGCGCGAACCTCGGAGCGGCAAGGACGTCTGATCGATTTCGATCAGGTTGCTTCCATGGAGCGAAAGAAGCAAGAGGGGTATTTTTGATGCGGGATACCTTGCGCTTCCTTACCTGTGGCAGTGTTGACGACGGCAAATCGACGCTGGTGGGCAGACTCTTGTGGGAATCGAAGCAGGTATTCGACGATCACCTGTCAGCACTCAAAAAGGATTCCACTCGCTACGGCACGCAGGGCGAAGATATGGATCTGGCGCTGCTCGTCGACGGCCTGCAGGCAGAACGCGAGCAGAGCATTACCATCGATGTTGCTTACCGCTTCTTTGCCACTCCACGGCGGCGGTTTGTAGTTGCCGACACGCCAGGACATGAACAGTACACGCGCAACATGGCGACTGGAGCCTCTAATTCAGAACTGGCGGTGCTGGTAGTGAATGCGAGCAAGGGATTGCTGACGCAAACCCACCGCCATGCGAGGATCGTCGCTCTGCTCGGTATCCGGCATCTGGTGATGGCAGTGAACAAGATGGACCTGGTGGACTGGGACGAGGCTGTCTTCTCCCAAATCGTCCAGGAGTTCCAGCCTTTGGTGGGTCCGCTCAGACTCGAGTCCTTTCAACCAATACCTGTTTCTGCCTTGAACGGCGGCAATATTACGGAGCGCAGTTCCACGGCGCCATGGTATACGGGGCCGACTCTTCTTAATTGCCTGGAAGAGATCGACGTCACTCCTGGTGCTGCGGATATGAAGTTTCGCATGCCGGTGCAGTGGGTCAACAGGCCGAACCAGGATTTTCGCGGCTACTGCGGGCGCGTCGCGAGCGGCGGAGTGAAGGTCGGCGATTCCGTAAGAGTGGTGCCGGGTGGAATGCAAACGAGAATTCGATCCATTGTTGGCTGGCGGGAGGAACGGTCCTCGGCTTCGGCCGGAGAGTCCATCACCCTTTGTCTCGAGGACGAGATCGATGTCGCTCGTGGAAATGTGATTGCCTGTGCGTCCGACCCTCCGGAGCTGAGCGACCAGTTTGAAGCCAAGGTACTGTGCCTTTCGGAGCATCCGCTGGTTGCGGGACGCTCGTATCTGTTCAACCTGCATACTTGCCAGGCCGTGGCCACCATCACCGCGATCAAATACCAAATTGATGTGAAGCACGGAACGCATCTGGCAGCGCGGTTACTGGGTTTGAACGACATCGGGATAGTCAATCTCTCCATCGACCGATCCGTACCATTCGAGGCGTACGACAGATGCAGGCGTCTCGGCAGTTTTATTCTGGTGGACCGGCTCAGCAACCAGACTGTCGGCGCAGGAATGATCGATTTCGCTCTGCGCAGGGCCGCTAATATTCACTGGCAGGCGATGGATGTCAACAAGGCCGCCCGCGCCCATCAAAAACTGCAGAAGCCGATTTGCCTTTGGTTCACGGGACTTCCCGCATCGGGCAAATCCACCATTGCCAACCTGCTCGAGAAGCGTTTGCTCGCAATGGGACGGCACACTTACACGCTGGATGGCGACAACATTCGCCACGGCCTGAACAGGGACCTTGGATTCTCCGAGGCCGATCGGGTCGAAAACATTCGCCGTGTAACGGAGGTCGCCCGGCTGTTGGTGGATGCGGGACTCGTGGCGATCGTCTCGTTCATCAGCCCGTATCGCGCCGAGCGGGAAATTGCCCGGTCGCGCTTCGAACCGGGAGAGTTTCTTGAAATCTTCGTCGATACTCCGCTCGAAGAGTGCGAGCGCCGCGATCCGAAAGGCCTCTATGCGAAAGCCAGGCGTGGGGAGTTAGTGAACTTCACGGGCATAGACAGCGGATATGAGCCGCCCGCATCGCCTGAGGTTCGTCTGGACACGGTTGCCCACAGTGCGGAGGAGTGTGTCGATCGCATTCTGTTTGCCTGGGACCAGAGTTCGTTGCACAATACGATAGACACCTGAGGAATCTCATGATCGATATCCAGGCGGAAAACTGGCTTCCTGAGTTACTTCCGCACGTTGCCGGTTTGGCTCGGGAAGCTGGTCAGGCGATTATGGATGTCTATAGCGAGGAAAACCCCACGGTCGAGTACAAGCACGACAACTCGCCGCTGACGCAGGCCGATCTCGCATCCCATCGTGTCATCGTGAACGGCCTTGGCCGGTTGTCGCCGGATTGGCCCGTTCTCTCGGAAGAATCCGCGGAAATCCCCTTCGAACAGCGAAAGTCCTGGCAGTATTTCTGGATGGTCGATCCTCTCGATGGCACCCAGGAGTTTCTCCGCCGCAGTGGTGAATTTACGGTAAACATTGCTCTGATGCAAGGCAATGCGCCAATCCTTGGCGTGGTGTACGCTCCGGCGATCGACAAACTGTACTTTGCAGCCAGGGGAGGTGGTGCATACAAGGTTGACCGGAATATCGTTTCGCAGATCAAGGCCACACGACCGCAGAACGCAACCATGCGAACGGTGGTGAGCCGCTCGCACCGGACACAGGGAGAGAATGGCGCACGCATTACCGGCGCCGAAGAGAGCTGTGAATTGATCGCGATGGGCAGCTCGCTCAAGTTCTGCCTTGTTGCGGAAGGCGCTGCCGATATTTATCCCCGCATGGGTCCAACGATGGAGTGGGACACGGCCGCGGCCCATTGCATTCTCGGGGAAGCCGGTGGGTTTATTACCGATCTGGCGGGGAATTCCATGCACTATAACAAGCCCGTGTTACAAAATTCCGGCTTCCTGGCCAGAGGCGCTTCGTGAGCCGGCGCCGATCTTTGACCGAGGCGCGAATATCAATGCAGAAGTCACCGAAACAATCACGAGCTTCGGTATCCGGCCCAAGCGGACCAGCTTCGCAGGCCGAAGTCTGCTCGCCGATCTCGGCCTTGCGGATCAACTCCGCCACAGGACCACCTGCCTGCGCCTGCTTTGAGATACCGATCATCTGCTCCACACTGAACCGCTTCTTCCGCATCCAAGTCCTCCTCAGATTTGGCCGAAGACTAACATTTCTCCTGGTTCAGAAATAACGGGGCCGATCATCGAACGCGGCCGGTGCTGTTCTGTCCAACAGCGCGGTAGTATAATCCCGTCAGATTAGATGAGCACTGGGACACACGACCGGATTGATGCCAGTGAAATGGTCGGCCTGCTCGAGGATCCGGAACGGATTGCAGCGCTCCGGCACCACCTTGACGAACTGACCCTGGGTCTGGCTTTTCGTGGCAGCCATCGCAGCCAGCAGTTCCTGCGCCACGTGGTCGAGAAGACCCTCCAGGGATCGGTCGACGAGCTAAAAGAGCGAACCATCGGAATCGAGCTCTTCCAGCGGCCGCCCTCCTATGACACCGGCGAAGACGCCATCGTACGGGTCACGGCCAGCGATGTGCGCCGTCGCCTCCTCCAGCACTACGGCCGCTATGGCGACCAGTCGCACTTCCGCATCCAGCTTCCGCCCGGTTCGTACGTCCCCTGGATCGAGTTCGAACCAACCCCGGTCGCTGTCGCTCCCGTTATCCCCGCCATCCCGCTGCCTGAGCTTCCGCTTCCTGCAGTCACGCATGAAGATATCCAGCCTCCGCGGCCGGCCGCCCGGCAAAAGCTGCGCCCGGCCTTCCTGCTTCCCACAGCTCTATTTGTGCTGCTGCTCATCGTGGGCCTCTGGTGGAGCTTCCGCGTCAGCAGCAGCCCAGCGAGCGCCATCTCGCTTCCACCCTGGACGGCGATCTTCCGCTCCGGCCACGCCACCCACCTCATCACAAGCGATCCCAATATCGAGCAGCTCGAGGAACTCACCGGCAGCGACATCTCCCTTTCGGACTACGCCAACCAGAAATACGTTCCAAACGTCGACGCGCTCTCCGCGGACCAGCGCCAGTTCTACAACTTCTATCTGCATGCGGACAACCCCGCCGCGGTCGATACGCCGCTGGCCGTGAATATCGCCCGTCTGGTCCCCGACAGCTTCACGATCGACGTTGGCTCCGCGCGCAGCCTGCGGGTCCGCGATACGCAGACCGACGACAACTTCATCCTGCTCGGCAGCCCTCGTTCGGATCCCTGGTTCCAGATCTTCGAGAGCCAGCTGGATTTCCGCTTCGCCTACAGCAAGGACCTCAATCAGGAGATCATCCGCAACGTCCACCCGCTGCACGGCGAGCCGAGCCTCTACGTGCCCACCGCAGGCGGCTTTGCCACCGGCGAATCCTTCGCGATCCTCGCGCTCGTCCAGATCCCCAATCAATCCGGGCAGGCCCTCCTGCTGGCCGGAGCCGATGGCGAAGGAACCGAAGCTGTCGGACATCTGGTGACCGACCGCCAGCATCTGCTCAGCGCCCTACAATTTTGCGGAATTTCTCCCCGCGGTCCCGCGCCGGACTTCGAGCTACTGCTCCACCTGCACACCATGGCCGGTTCCCCCAGCACGGTGGACCTGGCGGCCTGCCACAGGCTCCCCGGCTATAAGCCCTCGTAGCTCTTTTCGTCTCCGGCCGCGTCCCGTCTACACTACGATTCCTGCCCGCACGCGGCTTCCGCACCGGCGCGGCTCCTCCGTCCAGGCCCGGCCTTTCGGATGCCCTGAGCCTCGTTGCCCGTCCGTCAGGAGGGCAGGTACCTACCGTTAGGGCGCCCGCGAAGCAGCATACGTCCCATTTTCAGCAAGATAGGTCCCTGTTAAGGACTGTTCCTAACCTTGTCAAAACCGCATTCCGGGGGCGTAGGGTGGTCAGCGGATGATAGGCAGCTTCAGAAACCCTCATTCGAATAGGGCATGTCCGGGGCAGTGTCGTCATCGTGGCTTCCGAGGTTGGTACTAACAACTTCCACGGCGGAACCCTTTCACGAGTTTGAAAACGTTAGCCAGGAGAGGACCAGGAGAATGAGAAGAGTGGGAGCTGCTTTCCGCCAAAGGCTGGCGGGAGTATCAGGTTGTCTGGCGACGTTATTCCTGGTTTCCGCCGTTTCTGCCGTTCAGCCGACGGCTGCGCAGGGCGCAAGCGCGGGCACGTCCATCCACCTGAAAGCGGATGCTGCAGCCGAGGGTAAGCCGCTCGTGCACTTCTGGAGCAAGGTCGTGGGCGCGGGGCGCGCGAACGAGGGCCTGCGCGCCACCTGGCAGGAAGAGCTGGCCATGGCTGCGAAGTACGACGGCTTTCAATACGTGCGCTTCCACGGCATATTTCAGGACGATATGTTCATCTATCGCGAAGATGCGCAGGGGAATCCCATTTATAACTTCCAGTATGTCGACGATGTGTACGACCGAATGCTGGCGATGGGGGTGCGCCCGTTTGTCGAACTGAGTTTTTCGCCGGGACCGCTCTCGCCCGTACACAACACCACCTTCTGGTGGCGCGCGGATGGCAGTCCGCCTTCGGATTACGGAAAGTGGGCTGGACTTGTTCACGCCTTTGTGCAGCACTGCGTCGACCGCTACGGCATCGACGAAGTGCGGCAGTGGTATTTTGAGGTGTGGAACGAGCCGAATCTTTACGAGTCGTTCTTCCGCGGCGGATCACAGCAGAAGTATTTCGAGCTCTATAAGATCACCGTTCAGACTGTCAAAGCCGTGGATCCCCAGCTGCGTGTGGGCGGTCCTGCCACCAGCAACTTCAATATGGATGAAGATGCTCTCAAGAAAGCGGAGGCCTCCGGCAAGCCCTTCGATCCCTTCTCCATTCCCTGGCTCCCGGTCTGGATCACCGACTTCCTGAAGTACTGCCACGAAAATAATCTTCCCGTAGACTTCGTCTCGACCCATCCTTACCCGCAGGATTTTGCCATCGACCAGCCCGGCGCCCCGGAGCAGCAGCACTACCGGCGCAGCATCGATGCGACCCGCGACGACTTGCGGACCCTTCGCACGATGATCGACCATAGTTACTATCCGAAGGCGGAGATTCAGCTCACCGAGTGGAATTCCAGCCCGTCGCCCACCGATCACTCGCACGACTCTCTTGCGGCGGCAGCCTTTGTGGCCAAGACGAATCTCGAGAGCATCGGTCTGGCCGATTCGCTCTCGTACTGGGTCTTCACCGACGTCTTCGAAGAGAACCGGAACACGGATTCCATCTTCCACGGCGGCTTCGGCCTGATTAACTATCAGCAGATCGTCAAACCGGCATTTCAGGCCTATCGCTTCATGAACGAGCTCGGCGACCAGACCCTTGCTCAGATGCCGGGCGGCATCGTTACTCGATTCAGCAAAAGCGGGCGCATTGCCGCAATGGCTTATAACTACCCGCCTGAGATGCAGGCGTCTCTACCTGTGAGCACGACGCTGGAGGAGGCCGACGCCATCGACGACAGCGGCAGCGCTCGCGAGTTCACGCTCGATCTCTCGCATCTGCCGGCGGGCGCGTCGTTTGTGATTGAGACGCTGGACAAGCAGCACGGCGATCCCGTGGCCGCGTGGGAGGCGATGGGAAAGCCGGAACCACCCAATCAGCAACAGACGGAGATCCTGCGAAAAGAAGCCTGGAACACACACAAGGAAATCGTCCGCGCAGATTCCGCGGGAAATCTTCATATCAGAACCAGCCTGCCGGCCTGGGCACTGGTTTCAATCCGCGAAATGTAGTTGCGGAAAAGGGAGACCGACATCAACGTGCGTTATCCGAGACTGCCTTCGCGAAGGCAACTCCTCTCCGGCGGTGTCGCGGCCAGTGCGGCTGCGGGCGTCGCTGCTGTTGCGGGGGCACCGTGGATGGCCGCCAGCGCCCCTGATCATCCCATCTCCGCTGCGCAAAATGTCCGCGAATCCGGAGCCGCAGGAGACGCCACGACCGACGATACCGCCGCCTTCCAGCGCGCGCTCGACGCTGTTGCGCATGCCGGCGGTGGAACCGTCTACGCGCCTCCTGGCAAATATCTCTTCAAAGGAACGCTGAATATCCCTGAGGGCGTCACTCTCCGCGGCTCTTACACCTGCGTGCCTTCGCACGTGGGCCTGCGCAATTCCGGAGCGGTCAATTCCGGAGCGGTCAGGCCCGGCGACGACGGCACCGCTCTTCTGGTTACCGCGGGGAAGGGAAGCGAGGACGGCGCGCCCTTTCTCAGCTTAAACACCAACAGCTCGGTCGCGGGCCTCACCATCTACTATCCCGAACAGGTCACCGACGCTGCGCCCACACCTTATCCCTGGACCGTGGCCATGCGCGGCAAGAATCCGGCGATCTTCGATGTCGAACTGCTCAATCCCTACCAGGGGATCGACGCCAGCAAGAACGAGCGCCATAATATCCGCAACATTACCGGCCAGCCCATTCGCAGTGGAATCTTCGTCGACGCTATCTACGACATCGGGCGCATCGAGAACGTCCACTTCAATCCCTGGTGGAGTTCGCACAGCCCTGTCTACGAGTGGCAGGTACAGAATGGCGAAGCCTTCATCTTCGGCCGCGCCGACTGGGAGTACGTGCTCAACACCTTTTGCTTTGGTTACCACACAGGTTACAAATTCATTGCCACCGACACCGGCGAATGCAACGGCAACTTCCTGGGCATCGGCGCCGACGACTGCTATCGCGCCGTCCTCGTTGAACAAAGCGCCCAGTACGCTCTGCTCATCGCTAACGCGGAGTTCACCTCCTTCCACGGACCCGACCCTACAATGGTCGAGGCGGGGCCCGCACATCACGGCGTCGTCCGCTTCAGCAACAGCGCCTTCTGGGGCCCCTGCAATCAGATCGCGAAGATCGCGGGCACCGGCACCGTCGGCTTCAGCGACTGCACCTTCGTCCAGTGGGGCCGGGACGGCGACCGAGCCGCCATTCAGGCCTCCTCCGGTTCCGTGCTTATCCGCGGCTGCGAATTCCGTCAGAACAAACAGCACATCGCGCTCGGCGAAGGCGTCGATCGCGCCATCATCACCGGCAATCTCTTCAAAGGGCCCGCGCAGATCGCCAACGCCTCGCACGGCAACGTGCAGACCGGTTTCAATGCAGCCTTGTAAGCGCCGATCGCAGGACACCTTCGCCCCCGGAACCTTCCCGCAGATCTCCCACACCAGCATCGTTTCATTCTCGATTGCGGTCGCCGAACGGCCGATTCTAGAGCGGTTCCCCAGTTAATATGAGGCATTTTCAGTGCCGTGCGAGGTGGCTTTTTCTTGATGAAAAAGCC
>JBAUCP010000436.1:0-1592 GCA_049677625.1 Occallatibacter sp.
CCAGCGAATCGTTCGCTGGTTCCGGCGCTTCTCCATTTTCCCTGCCATCGCACTCCTCTTATTATTATTTCCGATCCAGGACTCCCGTCCCGCCAATGCTTCCGCCGCATACAACCATGCCCGGCAATTGTTTCTTCGCGGCCAGCTTGAAGCCTGCCAACTTGAAGCGGCGCAGGGATTCAGCCGGTTTCAGACCACGAGCCCGCTATGGGCCTCGAAATTTCGCCTTCTGGAAGCACGGGCGATGGTCTACCGCGGTTTCCATGGAGATGCCCTGGCCGTTCTGGCTACATATGTCCCAACTGCCGGCATGCCCGATGAAGCCGTCCAGGAGTTGACAACGCAAACGGTGGCCCTGGCGCATCTGCAGCAATTCTCTGCGGCGACCGCAAAGCTTGCTCAAGCAGACAGCATTTGCGCGAGCAACGCGCTTGACGACTGCGGAGAGGTCCTTAGTGCGCACGGAATTCTGGCGGTGGAGCGCGGACGCCTCGATGATGCACGAGAGGCCTTTCTTTCTACCCTTGCCTTTGCCCGCGCGCACAATGACCGCGATCTGGAGTCCAACGCACACTTGAACCTGGGAACTGTAGCGCTCCAGGATAACCACTACGATGAAGCCGTGGCCTGGTCCCAGGAAGCCTACAAAGAAAGCCTGACTTTGGGTAACGAAAACCGCGCTCAAGTCGCTCTCGGCAACCTCGGCTGGGCCTACTTCGAGCTCGGAGACTCCGAGCGCGCGCTGCCGCTCTTTCGTGAGGCCGAGCAGCGAGCCGCAAAGCTCGGAAACGTTCGTAACGAGGTCAAGTGGCTGACCACCACCGGTTACGTCTACCAGAACACCGGCGACTGGATGCGCGCGGCCCAGTTCTACGACCAGGTGCTCGATGTGGCCAGACCCATTCACAGCCAGGAAGACGTCATCAACTCGCTCGAAGACCTTGCTCATCTTTCCATCGAGATGGGAAATCTGGACCAGGCGAGCAACTATATTACGCAGCTCACTCCCCTGGTGCGCGCCACTGAGAACCGCCTCGATGACCTCGATGTCGCGCTCGCGCAGGGCGAAATCGCAGCTGCCCGTCACCAGGATCAGGAGGCTGAAACCATCTTCAAAGCTGTAGCTGCCGACCCCGACAGCCAGACCTCAATGCGCCTGAGCGCCGAACATGAGCTGGCCAGAGTGCATGAACGGGATGGCGACGACCCCTCCGCCGATCGCATGTACAAAACGGCGCTGACCACGTTTGAGTCGGCGCGCGAGCAGCTCAAAAAGGAAGATTCAAAGCTACCGTTCCTGGCCAACGCCACGCCCATCTACACCGATTACATCGGATTCCTGATCAAGCAAGGCAAAGTGCAACAGGCCCTCGACGTCGCCGACCACAGCCGCGCGCGCACGCTCGAACAGGGCCTGGGCCTGATCACCTATGAGCGCTCCTTTCATCCCGCCGCACTCAACTCCGGCGGCATCGCGCGCAAGGCCGGCGCCACGCTTCTCTTCTACTGGCTCGGCCGCTCGCAGTCTTATCTCTGGGCCATCACGCCGACCAGGACCGTGTTGTATCCGCTCCCGGCGCGCAGCCAGATTG
>JBAUCP010000437.1:0-3429 GCA_049677625.1 Occallatibacter sp.
GTGCTGCCGATCGTCTCTCTGAGGCTGCTGGCTCATGCCGGGTTGGGACTGGCACTGCGCGAGGGCCTGAATGCATGCCGCGGAGAACTGGTGGCGCGCATGGACGCGGACGACATCTGCGCGCCGGAGCGGTTTGCGCGGCAGCTTGATTTTCTGGAGAGCAATCCGCAGGTGGATGTGGCCGGCAGCGCGATTGCGGAGTTCAACGAGGATTGCTCTGTGGTCCGTTCCATTCGCCGGCTGCCTACCGGCAGCCAGGAACTGCTGCGCTTTGCGCAATACCGCAACCCGCTGAACCACATGACGGTGATGTTTCGCAGGCGGGCAGTGCTGGATGCGGGAAGCTATCAAGCGTGCGCGGGATTCGAGGATTATCACCTGTGGGTGCGGATGCTGCGGCGCGGCTGCCAGCTCCATAATCTGCCCGATGTGCTGGTCTACGTGCGCTGCGGCAATGGAATGCAGCAGCGGCGCGGTGGGTTTTCGTATCTCCTGCGGGAGCTTGAATTTCAGCGGTTTCTGCACAGCACGGGCCTTCTGGATCTCCCGGCCTGTGCCCGGAACATTTTGTTGCGCGCGCCTATCCGCATGGCGCCCGCATTCATGCGCTCGTTCCTTTACGACCGTTTCCTGAGAGACCCCGCTCCACCGGGAGGTGAATTGAATGTTGAGTAGTCTTTCCCAATACGGCGCGCCGGCCGAGACAGGCCATGGGCCGCAAAGGACGGCTTCGCGGTGGAGTCGATTCTCTAACTGGCTGGCGGTTTGCGCGCCCGATTGGCCGCTGCCGGTCTACGCAGTGGCGCTGTTTTATCTTGTCCTGCCCATCCTGCTGAGTTTGCTTTATATCCGTTTGTTGAGCGCGCTGCCGCATGGGTTCGTGAATTTCGAAATGTTGGTGATTGGGGCTGCCGGCGTCTTTCTGCCGCGAACGGCAGTGTTCTTGCTGCTGGCGCTGGACGCGCTTGCCGATTGCGCGTATTCGGTGTGCTACACCTATCAGTTTTCGGTGAGCGACCTGCTCGAGTCGCTGCGCTTCGTGAGCGTTCTTCCCAGGAGCCGGCTGATTGCCGGCTGCGTCGTGGTGACGGCGGCCATGCTGATATGCGCGGCGCTGGCGCTCGTCCGGCCGCAGCGAAAGCACCGCTTGCACACCGCAGGCGCGCTGCTGGCGCTGACGGCGATTCTGCTTCCCATCGATATTCTCGACGGCCAGAACTCTTTGTGGCACAAGGATGTCTCGTTTTTCTCAATCCGCGTGGCGCGCAGCCCGCTTCTCACGCTCGGCGTACGCGCGCTGCAGGCGGATCGCACAGAGTTTGCGGCGCGACGGGCTGAGAATGAGCCGATGGCCTCCGCTTCGGCGCAGATGGATTCGGCGCTTGGCGCCTTCGCGGGCGGAGCCCGGGCGCCCGACGTGGTGCTGGTGGTGGTCGAGTCGTGGGGGCTGCCGCTGGACCCGAGCCTGGCACGGGCGCTTACCGCGCCGTACGCAAGCGCCGCCATCGCCCACAGCTATCGCGTGACGTATGGGACGGCTCCGTTCACTGGACTCACTGTTCCCGGCGAAGCGCGTGAACTGTGCCACTCGACGATGGGTTTCGGCATCATGGATATCTCCGCCGAGGCGGCGCGGCAGTGCCTGCCCGATGAGCTGGATGCACGCGGATACGAAAGCTTTGCGCTGCATGGATATGTGGGTGAGATGTTTTACCGCGACTCGTGGTACCGCGGGCTTGGCTTTGACCATGCCTGGTTCGGTCCCGATCTCAGGCAAGCCGGACTTCCGCGCTGCGGCGGCGCATTTCCCGGCGTCTGCGATGGCGCAATTGCGAAGTTCATCGGCAGCTCGCTTCTCGATTCAAGCCAGCGGAGGCCGAGGTTCATCTACTGGGTTACGCTCAACTCGCACCTTCCGGTTCCGGCCAGGCCGCAACTGTCTGCGGACAACTCGTGCGCAGCAACTCCGGCGCTCAGCGGTTCGGCTGCGCTCTGCTCCTGGTTCCGGCTGGTGCGCGCGGTGCATCAGTCGGTGAGCCAGGTTGCCGCGCAGAGGGCTCGCCCCACGGTCTTCATCCTGGTGGGCGATCACGCGCCGCCCTTCGCCGATCCGCGGCTGCGCAGCCAGTTTTCTGCTTCGCAGGTGCCGTATGTGATGTTGACGCCCGCGTCGTTGCCGCCGCGCTGATGGTGTGCGGCCCGCCTTGTAGACTGGTCGCATGGCAAAGAGGATTGGAGTTCACCTGGGCACCGCGGGCGGCGCATCGAATGCCGTCGAGCGCGCGCGAGAGATCGGCGCCAACACATTTCAGATTTTTTCGTCGAGTCCGCGCATGTGGCGCGTGCCGAAAGTCGATCCGAAGCAGGCCGAGCGCATGCGCGAGTTGCGCGCCAAGCTCGACGTAGGTCCGCTGGCGATTCATACCAGCTACCTGGTGAACGTGTGCAGCCAGTCGAGCGAGACGCGCGAGAAGAGCGTAGGGGCATTTCGCGGCGAGATCGAGCGCGCGCTCGCCTTCGGCGCCGAATATCTGGTTCTGCATCCCGGCTCCTGGAAGGGGCTCACGCGCGACGAGGGGCTGAAGCTCGCGGCCGACTCCATCAAGCGCGCCATTGACGGGCTGCCGTGGCAGGGAACTGCGTTCAGCATTTTGATTGAGAACACGGCCGGTGCAGAGTTTTCGCTGGGCGGTAGTTTCGAGCAGGTCGCTGAGCTGGTGGAGCGGTTGAAACCCCATGCGCCCATGGGCGTTTGCCTGGACACGTGCCACACACACGTCTCCGGCTACGATATTGTCACCGCGGAAGGCTACGCGGAAACCATGAGCAAAGTGGCCGCGACCACCGGCTTTGACGCCGTGCGCGTGTGGCACTGCAATGACGCGAAGGCCGCGCGCGGATCGAAGCTCGACCGGCACGAGCACATCGGGCAGGGAACCATCGGCGTGGAGCCGTTCCGCCGGCTGCTCAACGATGCGCGGTTCGATCACTGCGCTTTTGTTGCCGAGACGCCGGTGGACGAGCCGGGGGATGAGGAGCGGAATGTGCGGGTGCTGAAGAGCCTGGTGAAGTAATGCGTGGCGGGTGTGGTAACGGAAGGCATTGACGAGGTGGTAGCATTTTGCTACCATGTGCTCATGAGCCAGCCTGTCAAGCTCTCCGACGCTCTCGTTTTGGAAGCACGTGTTGCCGCCGAAGCGCAGGAACGCTCCATTGCCGGCCAGGTTGAGTATTGGGCCAAAATTGGCCGCTCCGTGAGTGAGTTGCTCAATGGGCGCATACAGCAACGTCTCGTTGCAAATCAGGCAGGGAAGTCGCTTTCTGAACTTATCGAGACTGTTAATAAGCCAGAAGGTCATGCGCGCCTGAAAGCTTACCTTGAGGGCCGGCCCTTTCCGCATTTTGAGGCCCACCCGACGCGTAAAGGAC
>JBAUCP010000438.1:0-5138 GCA_049677625.1 Occallatibacter sp.
ATCTACGGGAGCATCTATGCCGGAGAGCGCGAGTGGACCAGGGCAGAAGGCCATCTCCGGCGCGCCATCGAACGCGACCCGCACTCGCTCGACGCGCGGCTGGAGCTAGGCGAGGTTTTCTTCGAGCAAGCTCGCCTGGCTGACGCACGGGAGCAATGGGAGCAGGCTATCGCGCTGGCTCCGCGATCTGCTGCGGCGCTGGCGCGCAGCGGAGAGGTGTTGCTCCTCATGGGGCAGCCTGCGGACGGGCTCTTACGCATCGATGCCGCGATCAAAATTGACGCGAGCGAAGCGCTCGATGCCTTGGGACTTCCTGCGGAGGATCATTTCGACCGCACCGAGCCGGATGCTGGATTGCTTTCGCTCGGCGCCGAGGCTGCGGCCAGCCTGCAGGCGAATCCAACATCCGAGCCGGGCAGAGATGTTGCCCTGGCGGCGTTGTACGCACTGGCCGGTGACGAGGACGCCTCGCTGCGTGCGTACCGGATGATTGATCTTGCCCGTTCACGCCCGGATCCGTCTGCGAATCTCTTTGCCCAGGCAATGGCGGCCACTCACCAGCACCGCTATGACGATGCTGAAGCGGAGCTGCTGCGTTGGCTGGCGGCGAATCCCGGCGACCGTATGGCGCGCTACGATCTGTCATTGGCGCGCCGCCAGATATCCATGGCTCAACTGGCGCGCCTGCTCGCGATAGCGCCAGACTCCTATCAGGTGCATGAGATGCTGGGCCAAATCTATGCCCGTCGCGAGGAGGACGACAAAGCATTGGCCGAATATCTTGCTGTGGCCGCGGTGCGGCCCGATCTTCCCGGCGTCCATTACTGGCTGGGCCATCTCTACTGGAAGCACGGCGATGCGGATCACGCGCTCGCGGAGCTAACGAGGGAACTGGCGCTCGATCCCGGCCATCCCGAGGCCAACGGAGAGCTGGGCGCTGTGCTTGTGGCTCAGGAGCGCGCCGGGGATGCGATTCCACACCTCGAAGCGGCGATCCAAAGCAAGCCCGATCTTTGGCCCGTTTATTCACAACTGGGCCGGGCGTACGCGATCGAAAAGAACTACACCCGTGCCGAGGAGGAGCTGAGGCGCGCGCTGGCGCATGACCAGGACGGTTCCACGCACTATGAGCTTGGGCTGGTTCTTCGCGCAGAAGGCAAGACCGCGCAAGCGGCGCAAGTATTTGCCCAGGTGCGCGCTATCAAGAACGAAGAGATGGCTCCATTTTCCAGCGGCGACGCCGCAACCGCAGGAGCGAAGCCATGAACTGGCGATGGACGATCGCCGCTTCGCTTGCATTGCTCACTATGAGTTTTGCGTTGAACGCGCAACCCTCGGCGCTGGATGAGGGGGTAAGACTCATTCGCGAAGGGCGATTCGATCAGGCGCTGGTCGAGCTTGAACAGGCAAATCGCATCGCGCCACGCGACGCTACCATCGAAAACCTGCTTGGCATTACCGAGACCAAACTCGGCCATATCGACGAGGCTTGCATCCACTATCGCAACGCGATTCGCCTCGATCCCTCGCAAGCGGCGCCGCACAGGAATCTGGGCTTCATTCTGCTTACTGCAAATGATTTTGCCGGCGCGGAGCCTGAGCTGCGCGAAGCATCGCGCCTGGATCCCAGCGATAGCTTTGGGCACTTCTATCTGTTGTTGCTGGCGCTTGCCACGGGCCGCGATGCCGAGGCACTGGAGCAGGCATCTCATGCAGGCCCGTTGCTCGATAGCGATCCTGAAGCCGGCGCGGGACTTATCGAAGCAGAGGTCCGCATGGGCCGCGTCGATGACGCAACCAGCCGAATCGAGCGTATGGAGCAAGCCAACCAGCTCTCGTACCCACGGGAGTATCGGATCGCGGTCCTGCTCAGCCAGCACGCGTTCTATGGCCCTGCGGTCCGCTGCTTCAGGCGAATCGTTTCGCTCGATCCGTCATGGGAAAGCCGCTACAACCTGGCGCTGGCGTTGCTTTACGACGGCAAGGCGGCCGAGGCCTCCACACTCCTGGCCGCGCTGCACAGCGAGCGGCCAGCGAATGCCGACACACTCATGTTTCTGGGCGCCGCATTCGAAATGCAGCAAAAAATGCCTGAGGCGTTTGAGGCCTATCGCGCCGCCCTGGCGGCCGACCCATCCAATCCGGATCGAACGCTGGACTACACGCGCCTGCTAATGGACCTGGACCGTTACGAAGAGGCGATTCAAGTGGTCGACAGCGGCTTGGGAGAGGCCGCGGTGACTGCGCCACTCGAACTGCGCCTGGGTGCAGTGGAGATGATGAAGTCCGACTACGCTGCGGCGCGTGACGCCTTTCATGCCGCGCTTGCCACCGATCCGGAACTCGATGCCGCCTATGTCGGCCTGGCGCAGACCTATGCCCGAGAGGGAAACGACGCTGAGGCTATTCAGATACTGGAAGCGGCGCGCGCCAAACTCCCCGGCCATTATCCGCTGGAGTATTACTTTGGCCTGTTGGCCAGCCGGCTGGGCCGCGAGCAAGAGGCCATGACCGCGCTCGAAAAGGCTGCGCAGTTAGAACCCAGCTCCCCCGATCCATTCTATGAATTAGCCAAACTCCACGAGGCCCAGCAGGACTGGCCGCAAGCGCGCCAGGAACTCGAGCATGTCACGGCGTTGAACCCTCAATTCGTGCCCGCTCACTATCAGTTGAGCCGGGTCTATGCGCATCTGGGCCTTGACGCCAGAGCCGAACAGGAGGCTCAGCAAACCCATGCGCTCATCGATGCGCAACGCGACGAAGCGCTCAACAGGCAACGCGAGCGGGCCGGCAGTTTCCAGCCGCAGGCCACTGCAACGTCTTCACCCCAGCCGTGAATTAAACCCGATGCTGCTTCAAACGGAAGCTGCGAGCCTGAAACAGCGGGTTGCGACAAGTGCCTTCGACCATGTTAGGACCGACAATGCAGACCGGGACGTTGGCATTGCGGGCCTAAGGCGCTGGATATCGCTGTCCAACCAATACTGAGCAAAATTGAACAGCTTTCATCTTGTTGCCCAAAGAGACTATTCGGTGGAGTCCCAGTCAAGGAAGTTAGAGGGCCACTGTGATGAATATTCAGCCTCCTCACGGTCCACAATGCGCGAGGGCTCCCACAGTGCAATGTCATCAACATAGCTGCTGCGAATGATTCCATGTGCGCCGTTCCCGCTGCGAGCAAAGTTGAACATCTTTGGCGGCTCCTTCTGACATAAAGTCAGGCGATGTAGCCTTCGCCGGGGGAAGCACGTGATCGCGCCAGCCATGACGGTTCAGAACAATCGCGGCCGCCACACAAGGAAACTCCTTGCCACCATCGGCAAGGGTGCGAAAGTCGTGGCCTTTCGTAAGAAACAAGCAATCTTTACGCAGGGGAACGTGGCTGACGCGGTCTTCTACATCCAGACAGGCAAGGTTAAACTCACCGTCGTATCCAAGTTTCGCAAGGAGGCGACCCTGAGCATATTGATCGCGCGAGATTTTTTCGGCGACGGCGCCCTCGCTGGACAACCTCTACGCCTGGGCTCTGCAACCGCACTGTCGGACTGCAAACTCCTCCGGATTGACAAGAAAGCGATGAGGCTCGCGCTTCGCCGTGAACGTACTTTCTCGGATCTGTACATAGCGTACTTGCTGGCGCGGAACATCCAATACCATGAGGCTCTGATTGACCAACTCTTCGATTCCAGCGAAAAGAGATTAGCCCGGGTTCTGCTCTTGCTTGCTCGTTTCGGCGAGGAAGGCGCGCCCAGGACAGTACTCCCCAAGGTCAGTCGGGATGTCCTCGCCGCGATGGCGTGCACAACCCTGGCGCGGGTCAGTTTTTCCCTCAATAGCTTCAAAGAATCAGGCTACGTTGCCGATAGCAAGAGCGGGCTGCAAATTCACGGCTCACTCCTCAATGTCGTTCTCCAGGACTAGAGCCTGTTATTAGCTTTCCCGTGGGCGGCGTTGCGAGCGGGAGACCTGCGCAAAGGCTAAATGGTTGTCGGCACAGACAAACCCATAGTGCTAACATGCTAAAGAAGATTGACATCCCCCCAGAGAAGGATTTGATTCTCAGGAGCGTTCATGCCCCGCGCTAAGCCGAAAGCCGTTCGCCCTTCGCTTGCCAAGACCCCGACAGGAATTCAGGGGCTGGATGAAGTCACAGGCGGAGGGTTGCCGAAGAGCCGCGTCTCGCTGGTCTGCGGCAACGCGGGATGCGGCAAGAGCCTGCTCGCAATGCAGTTTCTGGTGAACGGCGCGGTTCGATACGGCGAGCCGGGCGTATGCCTCAATTTCGAAGAAACCGAGGAGAAGCTGACGGCCAATGTCGCATCGCTTGGCTTCGATTTGCGCGATCTTTCGAAACGCAAGAAGCTGTCGATCGATTACGTCTTCATTGAACGAAATCAGATTACGGAGGCTGGAGAATACAACCTCGACGGCCTCTTCATCCGCTTGGCCCACGCGGTAAAAACGGTCAAAGCAAAACGCGTTGTCCTGGATAGCGTCCAGGCGCTCTTTGCCGGAGTAGCCGACTCCGCGATCCTGCGATCGGAGTTACAGCGGCTTTTCCGTTGGCTGGAAGACCACAAGCTTACCGCGATTGTTACCGCCGAAGCCGGAATCCACACGCTGACGCGTTTTGGGCTGGAAGAATACATCGCCGACTGCGTAATTGCGCTCGACCATCGGGTGACGGAACAGATCTCCACCCGGCGATTGCGCGTCGTCAAGTACCGGGGAACTTTCCACGGCACCGATGAATATCCGTTCCTGATCGATGAAGAGGGCTTATCGGTGGTGCCGATTACCTCGCTCCTGCTCACTCACAAGGCTCTCACCGACCGCGTTTCAACAGGAATTCCGGCCTTGGACGAGATGATGGAAGGCAAGGGATATTTCCGTGGCAGCAGCGTGCTGGTGACCGGTACAGCGGGAACCGGGAAATCGAGCATGGCAGCCAACTTCACCAACGCCGCCTGCGCCCGCGGCGAGCTTTGCCTGTATTTCACGTTCGAGGAGTCTCCCAGTCAGATTCTCCGCAACATGCGCTCGGTTGGCCTTGATTTGGAGCGTTGGGTAAAAAAGGGCTTATTGCACTTCAACGCGATGCGGCCAACCAGCACCGGCCTGGAAGGGCACCTGGCAGC
>JBAUCP010000439.1:0-3258 GCA_049677625.1 Occallatibacter sp.
ATGTCGCGCATCGTGGGGCCTTCGCTGGGCGGCTACGCGATGGCGCTGGTGGGCGTGGCGGGGAATTTTTTCCTGAACGGGGTGAGCTACCTGGCCGTGCTGTGGGCGCTGATGCGCATCGAGTACCCGGAAGAGAGGCCGGCGCGGCACGAGAGCATGTGGTGCAGCTTGCGTGCGGGGTTTGTGTATCTGCGCAGCGAGCGGCAGATGCTGGTGCTGGTGTGGATGACCGCGGTGGTGAGCTTTCTGGGCATCCCGTTCCTCACGTTTATCCCGTACTTTGCCAAGGTTCAGCTTCACGCGGGCGAGACCGGGCTGGGCTGGCTGATGGCCTGCTCGGGGCTGGGCGCGGTGCTGGGCGCGGTTACGGTAGCGGCCAAGGGCGTGATCCGGCATCGCGGCGCGGTGCTGACGGCCTGCGGGGTGGTCTTCTTTCTGGCGATTATCGGATTCAGCTATTCGCAGGTGTTTGCGCTGTCGGAGTGCCTGGCGTTCTGCGAGGGGTCGAGCGGAATCCTGATGATCTCGTGCTTCAACATCAGCATCCAGCATCTGTCGTCGGACGAGATGCGCGGGCGGATCATGAGCATTTATACGACGGGATTTCTGGGGCTGCCGCCGCTGGGCGCGCTGGTGGCCGGCGAGCTTTCGCGGCATATTCCCACCGGGCACGCGCTGGCGATGATGGCGGGGACGGCGGCGGTGATCTTTGTGGCGATTTATGCGGGATCGCCGGCGCTGAGGGAGCTGGATTGATTGGGGCGGCGGGTTAGCGCTTGGGTTCGTGCTTTCCCACCTTAGCCAATTCGCAAAGGACGCGAATTGCCGAAGGTGGGGCACCCATTTTCGTGCTTTGGCGAGATTGGCCGGGACTGTTGTCCCGGCCTGCTGTTTTCGTTGCAGACTACGCGGGGACGGGCTGAGCGCAGTGGGCGCAGCGCCTGGCCGCCAGCGGGATTTCGCTGAGACACTCGGGGCAGGTTTTGGTGCTCGGCGGGGCGGCCACCACGGGTGGAGCGATCCTCTTGATCATGTATTGCATGGGCATCACGATGGCGAAGTAGATGGCGGCCGCGACCAGCACGAAGTTGATCAGCGCGTTGAGCAGCTTTCCGATGTGAATGTCGCCGGGCACAACGTAGTTGGCCGGCAGCGGGTTGGGCGGCGGGGGAACGTGGTGCAGCACGGGCACGTGGATGACCAGAGAAGAGAAGTCAGGCGCGCCGACCAGGGCGGAGATCATCGGGGTGATGACGTCGGCGGTGACTGAAGCGGTGATGGCTCCGAACGCCGCACCGATGATGACGGCGACGGCCAGGTCGACTACATTGCCACGCAGAATGAAATCGCGAAACCCTTTGAGCATGTGCTTCCTCCCGCACGCGTGAAGTTCTGGGGGTGCGTGCGCTTCCAGCACATGCTACATGGTGGACGCCGGGGCTGACACGAGGAAAAGTTCGCGGTGGAGCGCGAGGGAGCGCTCAGGCGAGGATCAGCAGGGCCACGATGGCGGTCAGGATCAGGAGGTCAGTGTAGAGCAGGATGAGAACGCCGGCGTGGTAGAGGCTCCACTTGCGGCGCAGGCAGCGTGCGGTTTCCACCATGCCCCAGGCGGCGGCCAGCAGGGCTGCGAATTGCCAGGGCGAGTCGTGGAGGTGATCGACGTCAGGAAATCCGGCGAGCCGGAGGCTGGCTGCGAATGCGCCTACGGAGAATACGATGCCGCGGGCCAGCGACTTTTGCCGCAGCCGGAAGATGTGTGAGCGGGGAAGCACAACACCTACAACTGTAGCCCGCAAGGCTTAGCCGGCGACCGGCTCCATCTCACGGAGTGACTCGGCATAGGGGGCGCGCAGGACGCCGCGCTCAGTGATGATGGCGGTGACGTATTTGGCCGGAGTGACGTCGAAGGCGGGGTTGCAGATGCCTACGCCGTGGGGCGTGAGCTGCTTGCCGGCGTGGTGGGTGACTTCAATCTGCGGGCGCTCTTCGATGGGGATGGCGTCGCCGGTGGCGGTGGCGAGATCGATGGTGGACCAGGGCGCGGCCACGTAGAACGGAATGCCGTGCTCCTTGGCGAGGATGGCGACGTTGTAAGTGCCGATCTTGTTGGCGGTGTCGCCGTTGGCGGCGATGCGGTCAGCGCCGACGACGACGGCCTGGATTTTGCCGGCGCGCATGAGGCTGGCTGCCATATTGTCGCAGATGACGGTGGTGGCGATGCCGTCGGCCATGAGCTCCCATGCGGTGAGGCGCGCGCCCTGCAGAAATGGGCGGGTTTCGTCGGCGTAAACATGAATGCGCTTGCCCTGCTCGACTGCGGCGCGGATGACGCCGAGAGCGGTGCCGTAGCCGCAGGTGGCCAGTGCGCCGGCGTTGCAGTGGGTGAGGACTCCACCTTCATTTGGAAGCAATTCGCCGCCGAATGCGCCCATGGTTTTGCAGGCAGCGATGTCTTCCTCGTACATGGCGTGAGCTTCGGCGAGAATCTTTTCCTGGATTTGGATGAGGGGCGTGCCTGAGCCCAACAGCTTGGCAAACAGCGCCTTCATGCGGTCGATGGCCCAGAAGAGATTGACGGCGGTGGGGCGGGTTCCGGCGAGGCGCTTGCAAATGCGCTCGAACTCGGGTGCGAACTCCTGCGCGGTTTTCGCCTGCGTGTTTTGCGCGCCGAGCGCGATGCCATAGGCCGCGGAGACGCCGATGGCCGGAGCACCGCGAACGACCATGGCGACGATGATCTCAGCCACCTGTTCGTAGGTGGTGGCGAGGACGTAGCTCTCCTCGAGAGGGAGCTTGGTCTGGTCGATAAAGCGAACGCCTTCGGAGGTCCAGGTGAGGGTGGGTATCATGCTCTTTTAGTGTAAATGCTCTGGTGCGATGTTTCCGGAGCTGGTTGCGTACATTGAGCAACGCAAAAGCAGGTCCTTCGACTCCCTCCGTCCGCTGCGGCGGACTTCGGTCGCTCAGGATGACAAATCTTGGATGCGGCATGAAGGCCAGCTTTCTTAAGTGTGGAATGAAAACATTTTCAATTTTTGCTGGACGGGGTATCGGTCGGGTGCTTACATTTGTTGCGGAAGCTTGGAATTTATCTGTGCGGTGAGGCCGCTGCGTGGCCGGAATGCCGGCGCGCGCAAATTGATCTATCACGCGGCTTCTATCGCGCAGCTTCAAAGGAGATGACTTGCAACTCACGTCTGTCGATTGGCTGATCATGCTGCTCTACTTCGTGTTTGTGCTGGGCATCGGGTTCGC
>JBAUCP010000440.1:0-13092 GCA_049677625.1 Occallatibacter sp.
GTGGATGACAGCGGCTTGGGGAGTGAATCTGTCCAGCGCTTCCAGAGAGTTTCATCGAAGGACGATGTAGTGGTGGCGCCGGGAGGGCCGGCGAGCAGTTGCATTTTCACCCGCAGCTCTGCCTTGCCGGGAATGCACACCTCGCGGCAGACAAGCCAGGAGACCTTTGCATCCAGAATGGCCGAGCCGGGCTTTGCCTGTTTGGCTACATTGAACGAAAACGGAAACAACACTTCGATTTCGTAGCCGAAGTCCATCAGCGGGCCGAGCGGCAGACGCGCGGGCGCGGGAAACTGGAGCGGCGTTGCGGTAACGCCGCCGGGCAGCGTCCAGCGCATGCTGGGCGGCTCGCCGGAGTCGCCGGCGTTCTGCCAGTAGATGTGCCAGCCGGGCTCGAGCTTGAAGTAGAGGCCGGCGTTGTTCGGCCCGCCCGGATAGAGCGAGCTCTGCGGCAGCACCAGCTGCACATGCAGATGCGACCCATCGGCCGAGCTCGATGGAGACTGCGCGGGCACAGCCGCCGGCACGGCGAAGAGCGCGAAGATCAAGAGGAAACGGCGCATGTGCGGGAAAAACTGACTCCTGACGATTGGACTCAGTTTAACGGACGGGGGTTCAGAGGAGGTTTCGAGTGGCGGTTTGGAGAGCTGGGCTGGGTTCGTGCTTTCCCACCCTTTCGCCAGGAAAAAGGCGAAAGGATGGGGCACGGAGGTTGATTGCTAGGCGTGCAGGCCGGAGCGCTTGGCGTGTTCGCGGTAGATGCAGTCGTTCTGGATGCACTTGACGCCGGCGGCGCGGGCGCGGGCTACGGCTTCGTCGTGGATGACGCCATCCTGGAGCCAGAGATACGGAATGCCGAGACGGATCACGTCATCGACGATGGGCGGGACGTTCTCCGAGGCGCGGAAGACATCCACCAGATCGATGCCCGCACCGGTCTGCTCGCGAGCTGCGGCCAGCGCGGCGTCGAGGTCCTGGTAGCAGGGATTGCCGAGAATTTCGCTGAGCCGCGGATTGACGGGGAAAACGCGATAGCCATTCGCCGCGAGATATTTGCCGATATGGTGGCTGGCGCGGGAGCTCTTGTCGCTCATGCCCACGACGGCGATGGTTTTGGATTTGTGAAGCATTTCGTCGATGATTGCGGGATCGTTGGTCATAGTGATCAGTGAACAGTGGTCAGTGGTCAGTTGGAGCTTTTGTGGCTGCTCAAATTCCGGAGCAGCTACTCTTCCAGATCGTCGTCAGCGGCTGTTGAGACGGCCGTTCCGCGGCGTTTCGCCAGCAGATAGCCGCGCAGAAAGGGTTCCAGGTAGCCGTCGAGCACCTTGTCTACGTCGCCCACTTCCACCTTGGTGCGATGGTCTTTGGCGATGCGATAGGGCTGCAACACGTAGGAGCGAATCTGGGAGCCGAAGTTGATCTCGAGCTTCGAGTCTTCGAGCTTCTTGCTGACGGCTTTCTTCTTTTCGAGCTCGTACTCGTAGAGCCGCGAGCGCAGCATCTTCATGGCTTTCTCGCGGTTCTTGTGCTGGGAGCGCTCGTTCTGGCACTGGACCACGATGCCGGTGGGCAGGTGCGTCATGCGCACGGCGGAATCGGTGGTGTTCACGTGCTGCCCGCCCTTGCCGCCGGAGCGGTAGGTGTCGATGCGCAGATCTTCGAGCTTGAGATCGACGTGGATGGTGTCGTCGATTTCGGGTGAGACGAAAACGGAGGCGAACGAGGTGTGGCGGCGCTTGGCGGAGTCGAAGGGCGAGATGCGGACGAGGCGATGAACGCCGCTTTCGCCGGCAAGCTGGCCGAAGGCGTATTCCCCGGTGATGGTGAAGGTGGCGGACTTGATGCCCGCCTCTTCGCCGTCCTGGTAGTCGTTCATCTCGGTCTTGAACCCCTGCTGCTCGGCCCAGCGCAGATACATGCGCATGAGCATCTCGGCCCAGTCCTGGCTTTCGGTGCCGCCGGCGCCGGGATGCACGGTGACGATGGCGTTCAGCGGATCGGCCTCGCCGTTGAGCATCGTTCGGGCTTCGAGAGCTTCGGCGAACGCGCCCAGATCGTTGATGCTCTTCTCCAAATCCAGGAGAACATCTTCGCCTTCGCGGGCCAGCTCGAAGTATGCCTCGACGTCGCCGGTGCGGCGAACGAGCTCTTCGTCGTCGGCCACAAGCTGCCCCAGCCGTTTGCGGTCTCGCATCAGCGGCTGGCTGGCCGCAGGGTCGGACCACAGCGCCGGATCGGCAAGTTTGGTTTCTACTTCGGAAAGTTCCCTGCGGATGCGTGCAGGGTCAAAGATACTCCCGCAGGTCGCGTACTTGGTCGCGCACGGGAGCATAAGCGAATTCGAGATCGTTCAATGACGACATATTTTGCTCTTATGACCTGACTTTGATTTGGACTGTGAGGCTGCGTTCTTTTTGACTTATTTAGAATATCACCGAGATGGTTTCGGCGGATTCAGCTGCCTTATACGCCCAGCGAGCACCACATCTCACGGCGCGAGACTAAAGATGGCGCCATTCAAAGGAATTGTTCCGGAGCATTCACCGCCGGTCGTGAATCCGTAAAAGACGCTGCTGGAACTCAAGGTCATTCCGATCGGATTGGCGCCGTTCAGTGGATTATAGCCACCGCCGGCACACGAACTGCCGGAAGCGAGGGCGCCAAAAGAGGCATACAGCATTGTGTATGTCCCGGTAGGCGTCAATTTAAAAAGCGTTCCGCCACCAAAGTTGCCGCCGGCGTAGGTTGTGCCGTATAGATTGCCATCGGATGCCTGGAGAAGGCTAGACGGGGATTGACCGTCAGGCGTTGACGCACCAAAGGAATACAGGATTGTTTCAACACCGGCGGGCGTTATCTTGAACACGCTGCCGTGCCCATAAGCGCCGCCTGCATTGGTTGTTCCGTAGAAATTGCCATCGATGAAACCTTGAAGGAGGCTGTTCGGCGAAGCGCCATCTGCCGCCGATGCGCCGAAGGAGTAAAGAATGGTTTCTGCCCCACCTGGCGTAACCTTAAACACCGTGCCCTGGCCATGGGCTCCCCCGTTGGTTGTGGTGCCATAGAGATTTCCGTCGCTGCCCAGCACCAACCGCAGAGGGGATGATCCGTCTACGCTGCTGGCTCCAAAAGAGTAAAGAATAGTTTCAGCGCCGGTGGTCGTGATCGTAAAGATCGAACCGAAATCATGGGCCCCACCGTTGGCCGTGGTGCCGTAGAAGTTTCCATTGGCCGCTTGAACGAGACCGGATTCAGGATTGTCGCCGTCTGTGCTGTTGGAGCCAAAGGCGTGCAAAACTGTTTCCGTGCCACTCGGCGAGACAACGAAAACGTTCCCAGCCCCATAAGTTCCGCATGTATAAGTGGTGCCATAGAAATTCCCGTCGGCCCCTTCAGTCAGTCCTTCGGGCGTACACCCATCCGCCGGATTTTCAATATTGAGGCTGTATAGAGTAGTCAGGGTGCCGGTTGGTGTGATCTTAAATACCGAACCCGATCCTTCCCCGCCTGTTTTAGTCGTACCGTAGAAATTGCCGTCCTTTCCGGTTATGAGGGAATTCGCCCAAAGTTCCTGGGTGAAGTCGTAAACAACCGTTTCTATAGCGGGGGCTGCCGTTACCATCATCGTCGCTGTAGCCGTATATTCAGCCGAGTCCGTGACGGTAAACGTGACCGTATAAGTCCCTGCCGTTGCGTAGGTGTGAGGAACATTGCTCAGGCCAGTCCCAGTCGTGCCGTCGCCGAACGACCAGGAGCCCCCTGTGTAGGAGTCCGAACCGCCGCTGCCTACGCCGTAAAAGCTAAATGCCATTCCGAGGTAATTGACGGTCGCGGAGGCAACCGGGTTAACCGTGGAGATGGAGGCGCTGAGCGGGGGATAGTCGGGTGCCGGCGAACCTGGATTAATAATGCAGACTGTGCAATTGTTCTGAGGCACGTCAGGCCCCTTGCCGCAGGCTGTCAGTCCCAGGACAACGAAAACCAAGGCGCGTAGCGCTGGCTGGCTTCGCTGGAAACGACGGGCATTCAACCAGATCATAAGAATTCCTTGGGGGATGGCAGTCAGTATATCCTCCCCCGCATCTACAAGGACAGTCCTTCAATTCACGCGCCCTTACGAGTTTCGCGCAAGGTGGCTTTTTCTTGAGAAAAAGCCACTCCGCATCCCGCTTTCGATGTAGATCCATTGGAGAGCTGCTCTATCAGAAAAACAGCCTAGGATCGAGCCGAGGGAGCGACGGCCTCGCGCAGCAGTTTTCTCCCCGACCAGCCGACAACGCCAAAACTCAGCAGGAGACAGAGCCCGGCGAAAACGTCACCGTGCGCAGTGTAAAAGGTTATATCGTCGCGGAAACCAAACTGGGCCGGCAGCGCATCGACGGCGTGGCGGGGAATGCTCTGGCGCACGCGGCCGTAGGGATCAATGGCCGCGGTCACGCCGGTGTTGGTGTCCCTCAGCAGCCAGCGGCGGTTCTCGATGGCCCGCATGCGCGCCATGTTCAGGTGCTGCCAGGGCGCGCTGGTGTCGCCGTACCAGCCATCGTCGCTGATGTTGACCAGCACTTCGGCGCCCTGGCGCGCGAATTGGCGCACTTCGTCGGCGAAGACCGCTTCATAGCAGATGAAGACGCCGTAGCGATGGGTCTGGCCATCGGGCCCGGCGACGTGGAAGACCTTGCGCACCGTGCCCGGCGTAAACGCCGCCACTTTGCCGGTGAGCTTGTGGGCAAAGAAGAGCAGCCGCGCGAACGGAATGTACTCGCCGAAGGGAACGAGATGGATCTTGTCGTAGCGGCCGAGCTCGTCGCCGTTCGCGTTGTAGACGACGGCGGAGACGTAATCCTGCCAGCCGCCTTCGGCGGAAGACAATTCCGACCCGATTGCATTGACGATCAGCGGAGACTGCTCCCGATGGGCGACTTCGGCCATAGCGCTCTGAAAGCGCGGATCGGTCTCGAAGAACGGCGCGGGAGACTCGGGCCATACCACCAGATCGGGAGGCGCTGGATGGGGTGGGCAGGTGATTTCGTCCGTGGGCGCGCCGGTTTGCGGAATGCCGGCAATGTAGCTCTTGCAATCCTCGCTGGCCAGATGCTCGAACTGGGCGATGTGGCCCTCCCACTCGCCGGGGCCGCGCCAGTAGCCGGTGCCGGAAACGTCGAGATTGGGCTGGACGAGCACGGCGGTTGCCAAAGCCGCCTGTTGGGGAGGTTGCTGCAGGATGCCGGACGCGCCGGAGCACATCACGACTGCGCCGCAAAGCGCCCACGCCCAGCGGCCTGCGAACCGGCTTCGCGAGCGGCCATGGAGCAGGAATCCGCCGGCCAGAAGCGCGTTCACCGCTACCAGCAAAAAGCTGATGCCGTAAACGCCGGTCCACGGCGCGAGCTGATTCACCAGCCCGTTGTCCACCTGCGAGTAGCCGAGCTGGTCCCAGGGCACGCTGGTGAAGCGCGCCGCCACAAGCTCCAGCGCAGCCCACAAGAACGGCGCAAAGGCCAGAGCCAGCCGCGTCGATCCCGTAACCTGCCGCACCAGCGCAACGCCCAGACCGAAGAGGCCGAAGTAGAGTCCCAGAACCATGCTGAAGCCCAGCAGCAACAACACCGACACCCACGACGGCAGCGAGCCGTAATGCATCATGGTGTTGTAGATCCAGTAGCAGTTGCCGGCATACCACAAAACGCCGCACAGGTAAGCGGGCAGGAACGCGCCGCGCAGCGGACGCGGCTGGCGCGTGCATGCAGGCGCGAGAATCGCCCAGAGCAGCGGAACCAGCCCGAACCAGGCAAAGACGGAACGCCAGGGCGGCATGGGTCCGGCAAGGGGAAAGGGAAGCTCCAGCAGTCCGGCGGAAAGGACTGCCGCGACCCATAATGGCCACCGGCGCAGGTTTACGGGCTCTGGTTGCTGCGACGGCTCCATACAGGGCCGAGTTTACGGCATCAGGCGCCGGAGTGCGAAAACCGGGTTACAATCGAGAGCATGGTGCTGGCGACTCTGGCAATTCGAGCCCTTGAATTCCTGTTCCTGGTCGGCCTTGCGGGCTCGGCCGTGGTGGTGATCATCAGTTTCGTTGAGGATGCCAAAGAGCTCTTCGGCGAGGACTGAGCACAGACCCGCAGCCGGAGCCTTCCCTCGCGGCAAAAGCGCAGTCTCCCCAAATCCCATGTTGCCTTCCGGCCGCTGCGGCGTGCTTTTTGCCGGGCTCGATCTGCACTGCGGAGTTTTCCTCAGCCTGTTTAACCGGCGGCGGCACAAAAAAATCACAACCTAAGCACTTGAGACACAAGCTTTTCGCACCCCCGACTAAAACAATTTATTTCCCGTTGACACTGTATTGATTCATCCATAAACTCATCGCAGGGCGGTGGTTTCGCTCTCACGATTTCGACAAGCCGGCTGATGCCGGCATTTTTGCGATGGCATCCAACCGAACGACCGTTGCACCTCCGCCCGACCGAGTGCGGCTGATCGTGGCATCCTCCGTGATGCTCACGTTCATCTCTTTTTGGCGCGCCGCAGCCATCGTCCTCAACGACCTG
Source organism: Occallatibacter sp. (assembly GCA_049677625.1). Lineage (GTDB taxonomy): Bacteria > Acidobacteriota > Terriglobia > Terriglobales > Acidobacteriaceae > Telmatobacter. Next base: position 6,549 of record JBAUCP010000440.1, read on the forward strand.
GGATCCTCGGCATTCTATGCCGGCGGCATTGCCGAGCAGGCCGTTGGCGCTGCTGCTCCCTGGTTCATTCTCGGCATCATGCTGTTCAGCTTCGCCGTCCGCGCCGTCTACGTCGAGAGCTGTTCGATGTTCACCCGCGGCGGCGTCTATCGCGTGGTGAAGGAAGCCCTGGGCGGCACCTTCGCCAAGCTCAGCGTCTCGGCGCTGATGTTCGATTACATTCTCACCGGCCCTATCTCAGGCGTCTCCGCCGGCCAGTACATCACCGGCCTGATGAACGAATTGATGAACGTGGCCAACCAGAGCCACTGGCTGCCGCCGGCGCTGATGACCTCGCAGGGCCATCCCTTCCAGTTCAACATGGACTACACCTCGGCGATGTTCGCCGCGCTGGTCACCATCTACTACTGGTGGCAGAACATCAAGGGCATCGAGGAGTCCAGCGGCAAGGCAATGCAGGTAATGCAGATCACCACCGTAATGGTGGTGATTTTGTTCATCTGGGGCACATATTCGGTGTTCGTGCGCGGCGTTCACCTGCCGCCCGCGCCGATTCCCAGCAACCTGCACTTCAGCACCGATGCGCTCGGCTTTCTGCGCGGCCGCGGTCTGCCCATCATGGGCCTCTTCGGCATCCTGATGGCTTTCGGCCACTCCATCCTGGCCATGAGCGGCGAAGAAAGTCTGGCCCAGGTCAATCGTGAGATCGAGCACCCCAAGCTCAGGAATCTGAAGCGCGCGGCCATCGTCATCGCCATTTACAGTCTGGTGTTCACCGGCGGCGCCACGCTGCTGGCGTCCATGCTCATCCCGGACTACGAGCGCACCCACGTCTATCCCGACAACCTGATCGCCGGCCTGGCGATGTACATGGTGGGGCCGCTGTTCTGGCGCATCGTCTTCCGCATCTTCGTGGTGCTGGTCGGCTTCCTCATCCTGTCGGGCGCCATCAACACCTCCATGATCGGCTCCACGGGCGTGCTGATGCGCGTGGCCGAAGACGGCGTTTTGACTGACTGGTTCCGCATGCCGCACGCCAAGTACGGCACCAGCCATCGCATCGTGAACCTGGTGTTCATCCTGCAGATGATCACCATCGTCGCCAGCCGCGGCAACGTGATCACCCTGGGCGAGGCCTATGCATTCGGCGTCATCTGGTCGTTCACCTTCAACAGCCAGGCCATGCTGGTGCTGCGCTGGAAGTACCACGGCGAACGCGGCTGGAAGGTTCCGCCCAACATCCGCATCGGCAAGACCGAGATTCCCGTCGGCCTGATCTCGGTGTTCATGGTGCTGCTGAGCACCGCGATCGTGAACCTCTTCACCAAGTCGGTGGCCACGGTAAGCGGCATCGCGTTTGCGGCCACATTCTTTGTTATCTTCACCGTCTCGGAACGCAAAAACCTGGCCCGCCAGGCACAGACCGCACGGCAGATGAAGGACCATTTCCAGCTCGAGCACCAGGACACCATCAGCCGCGAGTCGGTCGCTATCCGGCCTGCGGGCATCATGGTGACCATGCGCGACCCGTCCAACCCGCTCGCTTTGAAGTGGACGCTCTCCCGCACCAATACCGATGAGCGCGATGTGGTGGTCATCAGCGTGCGCCTGATGGGCGTGGGCGGACCCGAGTATCTGAGCGCAGAGCAGCAGAGCTTCAGCGAGCACGAGCAGACCATCTTCACCAAAGCGGTGTCGGTTGCCGAGAGCTTTGGCAAGAAGGTATCGCTGCTGGTGGTGCCCGCCGGAGACATCTTTGTCGCGCTGGCGCAGGGAGCCAACTCGCTTGAGGTCGATTCGGTCGTCTCCGGGCTTTCCAGCTCACTCACCGCGGAGGAGCAGGCCTTTTACATGGGCCAGGCCTGGGAGGCGCTGCCCGAGCCCAAGCGCCAGTTCAACTTCTACGTCATCGGTCCGGACGGCGACACCAAGGTCTTCTTCATCGGCCCTCATGCGCCCGCTCTCAGCCCCGACGATGTGCAGCTCGTGCACCGGCTGTGGCTCAATATGCGCCGCGATCCCTCGGTCTCCGATCTGCATCACAGCGACATCATCACGTTTGCGCTGACGCGGCTGGCCAGCCAGTACGCGCGGGAGAAAGCCGACATCCTGCGCGACATCCGCAACTGCCGCGCGGCCGAGACCCCGGCCAAGCTGACCTACGGCAGCCCGGACACGACTACTGCAACCGGGATAAGCCCTTCGCAGCGCGCCGTGAAGCAGACGCGCGATCAGTAAGCCCGATTTTTTTCAGTCCTTACACGGGAGACTCGCCGAACGCAGCCAAGAGTCCCGGCTCCTGCAACCTGCCGTGCATTACCTCTCGCAGATTATTTTCTCTTGAGGCGCCGAAAACATCCCCTCCGGAAAGAGGCTGGTGTTAGGGTGGATTACGCAAGCGGGCCGTGTTCCCAGGCGTTGCGGAGTGTGTCCCCGGCTCCCGATCTCGAGAGGCCGCACCGGCGCTGGAAAACTCTCCCCTTGCCGAAGGTTCCGGCAATCGGGAGCGAAGCATTTTGCCGGCATGCGCCTGGCTCGTCCTTCGCGCTCACCCTTCAGCAACGAAAGACATTCTTCGGACGGCAGAAGAAGGAGGGCATCGATGCTGGATCGTGGGCCTCCGCTCCCGGCTTTCAGATTTCACGGCTGCAGACTCCGCGTGTCGATGACGGATCGCCAGGACGATCCGGAGAATGTGCGGCAGTTTCTCGATCGCAACCATCCCCCGTGCTGCCTTGTTCAGGAGTTCGATTATGGATGCAAGATCGCAGCAGGCATACGACCGGGTCCACACCTCGAGTTACGCAGTGGATGTCGAAGCACAATCGCACATCAACCTTGCCAATTTAAGCCAGATGCAACTGACTCCGAACGAACAGACTGTCTTCACACGCGTGGTGGGCTTGCCGTTTATCCTCGAGCACCGTTCCAAAGATACAGCCGATGCCGGCTGGCAGGTGATCAAAGGAAAGACCAAGGAACACGGCGGGAATAAAAACCCCGATGCGCAGTTGCTTTCCTTGTTTGAGGTCGCCAAATTGAAGGCCGTCCGCAGCGGAAAAACGAGTGTCAAGGGAATCGACATCGCCAACCTGGCCGTCTCCGATGTGGACTGGGACACGCTGAAGGAGATGTTCGGCGATGGATTCGAGAATATCAATACCAGCAAGAAGGACTTATTCAATTTTGGAAATATCGACTTTGTTTTTTACAAGCTAGGGCTTGCCGGATACGTAAACATGGAGAAGGGCTTTGCCGGAGTTGCTTCGGGAAGGCCCAAGTTTTTCAGTACCGGCAGGCTGTTGACGGTCGGCTGGATCACCCTGGACGATTGGGTCAGTCACTCGGGCAGTCAGAGCTTTACCAACGACCTGGGCCAGGTGTGGCCGGGCTTTCCCTCACAGGGTCTCACGGTTAGCTACGGATCAAAGACAAAGACTTATAGGTACACTGCTTACACGAGGATTGCGCCAAAACCGTTCATGCAGGGCAATCAGGCTTACAAGACCACGCAGCTCAACACGTTTGTCAAACGGGTGGATGAAGAGGTCTTTTTTGGCGCCGACATCTTCCCCGGTATCGCCTACACCCTGATTGCCCATCTCCGGAGTGCGAATCCGGGCGGCGAGTTCATCGCGAAAGTAGCCGCTGCCGGAAGTTCGACTCCCCTGATCTCCGGCGTGATGAACAACATCTGGAAGCTGATCGAGGCCAAGATTCCGGGCAGCATGCGCTACTACGACTTTCACATTTCGAAAGCCAAGGCCTCCGGAGAGGTCGCCCTGGTATAAGAAGGATTTACCGCGTCGCGCAATCGCGATCTGGCTCCATCACGCACGTGTCTCAACCCCGGCGCGGCTTCATCGAGGTAGGGGTTGGGACGGTGTGAGCCCGCATGGTTGCAGGGAGCGCAGGCTTTCCTGCGCATCAGATCGTAAACTCCTCGGCTGGCTTCCACGAAACCACTTCCACTTTGGGGTCGACCAGGGCAGCCAGTTGCTCCGGTGTGCCTGTGAGCGGCGGAAAAGTCCCGAAGTGCAGCGGAAGCACAACCTGCGGCGCGATGAACTTGACCGCCAGCGCGGCTTCCTTCGGTCCCATGGTATAAAAGCCGCCTATAGGCAGCATGGCCACCTGCGGCTCATAGAGCTCGCGAATCAACTCCATATCGCGGAAGGGCGAGGTGTCGCCCGCGTGGTAGAGCACCGGGCCATCCGTGATGGTAAGCACGAAGCCCGCGGCGACACCCACATAGTGGGTGCCCTGCTCGTCCTGCGCGCTGGAGGAGTGCCGGGCGTCGACCATGGTGACCATCGCGTCTTCCACCTGCACCGATCCGCCCAGATTCATCCCGATCGTGTTTTCCACTCCTTTGCGGGTCACATAGTCCGCCAGCTCGTAGATGGCCACCACGGTCGCGCCGTGCCGCCTGGCCACCGGCACTACGTCCGACATGTGATCGCCGTGGCCATGGGTGAGCAGGATGGCGTGAATCTTGGAGGGCAGCGGGAAATCCTTGGGATATTTAGGATTGTGCTCGATGAACGGATCGATCAGGAGGCTGGCTCCCGCAGGAGTCTGAACCAGAACTGTGGCGTGGCCCAGCCAGGTAATGCGGGTCGGCTTTGTTGCACTCATTGCTTTCTCCTTTTGCCTAGCTTATCGTTTCCGGCGTTTTGCCCCCTCCATTTTGCCTGGCGTCCGAACGCTGGAAGCTTCTTCTGAGAAGTATCGCTTGACGCCCTCCCAAAGCAAGCGTAGGCTACCTCAAAAGGCGAATATATGGCGAAAATTGATTCGCTCTTTCCCATCTTGTTTCCGATTCTTGGCCCCAAGCCGCTGGCCGGACTGGCGCGCACCGCAGCCGATGCGCCGCTCGACTCGACCGGATGCCTCACCGAGTACCGGCCGCTCCACTCCCGGACGATCCTGAGCAAGGTGAACTCGAAGCGCGGGATGCCGTTTACGCACGCCATCAACCCCTATCGCGGCTGCGAGTTCGGCTGCCGCTACTGCTACGCCCGCTACACGCACGAATTTCTCGAGTTGCGCGACCCCGAGGAGTTCGAACGCAAAATCTACTTCAAGCAGAACGCCGCCTGGCTGCTTACCCAGGAACTCAAGCGGCTCAAACCCGGCACGCACATCGCCATCGGCACGGCCACCGACCCCTATCAACCGCTCGAACGCAAGCAACGGCTCACGCGCTCGCTGCTGGAGGTGTTTGCGCAGGCCAGCGGTTTGGTGCTGGGCATCGTGAGCAAATCCACGCTGGTGGCGCGCGACATCGACCTGTTGCAGGAGATCAGGAAGCGCAATCGGCTCACCGTTCACCTGACCGTGACCACGATGAACACAAAGCTGGCGCGCATTCTGGAGCCGCGCGCACCGAGGCCCGATCTGCGCATCGAGACCGTGGCCGCGCTGCGGCAGGCGGGAGTGCGCGCAGGGGTTTTGTGCTCACCGCTGATGCCGGGAATCACCGATAGCCGCAGCTCGATGGCGGCAGTGGCGAAGGCCGCAGCGGCAGCCGACGCCAGTTTCTTTGCATCCGGGGCGCTGTTCCTGAAGCCGTGCTCGCTGCCGACCTTCTTTGCATTCGTGAAGAAGCATTTTCCCGAGCAGTTGATGGCCTACGAGAAGCGCTACGAAAAGAGCGCCTTCGTCTCGCCGGAGTATAGGAAGCGTGTTGCGGAGCTGGTGGATTCGGTGTGCCGCGAGTACAAGCTGGGCCGCAGGTATTCCGATAAGCCGCTGGATGACGGGATGCAGAGCAAGACGCAGGTAGTGGAAATGCAGCCCTGGCTACCGTTTGACCAAATCTAAGACCGTGGCTAATGTCTCCGCTCGGAGGTAGGTCAGGGCTTTAGCCCTGACAACGGTTGCCAAGTCAATCCTCTTTCTATCCGGTGGCGCGCAAAGCGCGCCACCGGATAGAAAGAGTCATATTCTTCCACTCACAATACCAGGGCTAAAGCCCTGGTCTACCAGTTCCCGGGCGAGGCTCTAACGCGTCATGATGACTTCAGAAACCGAGTCTTTGGCCAGAAACTGGCGGTGGCCCGACCAGCCGGCGAAGAGCTTTTCGATGCTGCGGTTGGTAAACGCGCGCTGGATGGGAAACGGCTCGGCCAACTGCACCTCTACGTCATCGGTGGCCGTGACGTGAAAGCGGCAATTCACCGTCTCCTCGCCCTTCGTCCGGGTGTGAAAGAGCGCCAGCACCTGGCCGCCGGGGTTCATGGCTGCATGGAGATGCTCCACCACCGGCGTCACGAATGCCTGCGGCAGGTAATCGAGCGCGGTCCACAGCAGCACCACGTCAAACATGCGCCCGGCAAAATTGAGTGATTGGTTGAGAAAGCCCTCGACGTTCCAGATGGGATTGCCTTCCTCGTCCGTGCCTGTCTGCCAGTTATCGGCGCATGCGTCATGCACCAGGTCGGAGAGAAAGACGCTTTGGCCCAGGTCGGTAAGGTAGTTGATATTGTTGGGCGAGGTGTAGCCGACGTCGAGGATGCGCAGTCCCGGCTCAGTCTGAAGG